>JABDKS010000909.1 GCA_013002105.1 Pirellulaceae bacterium
GCGTCAGATTCATGTCCCTGCGGGCGCCCAGTCGATTGTCGATCAACAGATTTATGTGCATCGGGAGAATCAACGCGAGTACATCGAAGTGGTTCGTGTTAGCGGTGCCGCTCCGGCAAAGGCCGCGGCCAAGCCGGCAGACACGCCGAATGCTGCTGCCGCCAACAGCGGTCCGGCCGCCGCCGATGAAAACCAAAAGGATGTTTTGGTCAGAATTCCTACCGACCGCATCGGCCGCAATGGGATCGAGATCGGCAAGGACGAAGCAGAACGCCTGGCAAATAACGACATCCGTCGTTTAAAAGTTCGTGGGATCGAAGCCAAGATCGAATCGCGATTCGTTCCCATTGTGAGACTTTATTCGCTCGGTGACGATGGGACAGTCGATTGTCGCGACGCAGAGTCGGGCGAAAGCGTGTGGATGAACCGTGTTGGTGACCGGCGGCTGGGTTACAGCAAGATGGGAATCGATGACAAGTATTTGACGGTCATTAATGGCGGCAATCTGATCAAGCTGGACGTCACCAATGGAACGGAAATCATGTCGGTGCGGACGACCAGCACGCCTCTGTTCGGTGCGGTGCATTCGGGTGGGTTTTCGCTCGTTCCCACAATTCGAAATGGTGTCGAAGGTTACCCATTGGACGATCCAACACGAGTTCCATTTATGGAAATCGTGCAAGGGATCGCGTTGGCACCTCCGAGCAAGTCGCCCAGTTCAACACGCGTTGCATGGGGCACCAACCGTGGATTTGTTTACGTGATGGAATCCTCGGGAACACCGTCGATCTTGTTTCGGTTAAACACCGATGGCATCGTCAGCGGACGGATCGCAGCGGCCGAGGGTGATCGATTTTATTTTGGGAGCGAAGCCGGGCAAGTATATGGAATACGTGCCACACGAACGGGGACGGTGTTATGGAGTCGACCGTACGGCGAACCGTTCTACAATTCTCCGATGGTGATCGGCAAGCAGGTTTTGTTGCGGTCGACCTACGGCACGCTTTACTCGCTCGATACCGATTCGGGCATCATGACATGGCCCTACACAGTCGCTAACGTCGACGTCCTACTTGGAGCGTTCGACGGCAAATTATTTGTGCGGTTGCTGTCGGGTGGGTTTTCCGTCATCAATTTAGAAACCGGCAAGACGATCAATACGTTCAATGAATTGGTACCACAAACTCTGTTGGTGAATTCACAAACCAACCGCCTCTATTTGGTTGGGAAAACCGGTGCCGTTCAGTGCCTGAGACCCGAAGGCGAAATGCTTCCTCAATTCAGTGTTTCGATCGACGCGCCTGCCGAGAAACCTGATGAGGAATCGCCCTCAGCGGACGAGCCAGCAGGGCCCGCCGCGGCGTTTGCCGGGCAAGCCGCGGATGCGGATCCTTTTGCTGCTGGTGGTGACGCCGACCCATTCGCGGGCGGAGGTGCCGATCCATTTGGTGCAGGTGCCGGCGATGCAATGGCCGACCCCTTCGCGACCGACGGCGCCGACCCATTCGGCAACTAGCCATTGGATAGTTAGCTGTTCGGCAATTAGCGCGTTCGACGATCAGCTATGTGTCGTCCCATCTTTCAAACTGGATGTCCGTGATTCGCCGCTGACGTGTGTCTTCGTCCTGAGTCTCTCGCGGGCGAGAGAAGTTTTACTTAATACGTGGGATCAATCGTAGGCCAGGACCTGTCCTGGCACAGCTGCGCCAGGACAGGTCCTGGCCTACGAGAAAACTAAAATTGCTCTCGTACACTTCCATCATGGACGTGTGCTTGTCGTAGGTCAGCACCTGACTTGGCAAAGTCGCGTCGGTGATAGGGATTGCGCTACAAGACATTTGAAATTGCATTTCTCGATCGGGAGCGTAGTCGAAACCCGCGGCTGTCGTTTCAGTTCGCAAGCCGATGATGGTGGTGTGTGATCGATGGATCGTCCGGTCAACGTTCGTTGGGTGGGTGCGTGTTACAATAATGGGCAATTCTTGCCTGCAGTGGTACAACCGGATCGAGAGGAATCGGATGCTAGAAGAGAGTCACTATTACTTCCGCAGGGCCGCGGATATTTTGGGACTGCCCGACAAGTTGAGCGAGATTTTGTTGGCGCCCTACCGGATTGTCAAAGTCGTGGTCGTGACTGAGGGTGACGACGATAAGCTGAAGCATCATTACGGGTATCGCGTTCAACACAACCGCGCGCGAGGGCCGATGAAAGGTGGCTTGCGATTCCACCCCTCGGTCGATGAAGAAGAAGCAACGGCGCTGGCCAATTTAATGACATGGAAGACCGCCGTGGTGGACGTGCCCTATGGAGGCGCAAAGGGGGGCATCAATTGCGACCCTAGTCAGCTGAGCGTGAAAGAACTGGACAGCATCACCCGGACATTCGTCGGGCAGATCAAAGACGTGATTGGTCCGACAATCGACATTCCGGCACCAGACGTGAATACCAATGCCCAGGTAATGGGGTGGATCATGGACGAGTATTCCAAGTACTCGGGGTTTTCGCCGGGCGTCGTGACTGGAAAACCACTGCATCTGTTCGGCAGCCAAGGTCGCGAGGAAGCCACCGGCCGCGGCGTTACCATCGTGCTCGAAGAGGTCCTCCAAGAACAACACAAGACATTAAAGGATGTCACCGTTGCCATGCAAGGATTCGGGAACGTGGGCAGCTTTGCCGCAAAGTTGATGGCCGACGGCGGCGCCAAAATCGTTGCTGTCGGTGACCATCTTGGCGGTGTATCCAATAGCGCGGGCCTGCCGATCAGTGATTTGGTCCGTTGGGTGGCAGAACATCGATCGGTCAAGGGTTTTCCCGGCGGCGATGCTTTTGAAAGTAGCGACGTTTTGACATGGGACGCCGATGTGCTGGTGCCGGCGGCACTAGGCGGTGTGTTGACAAAGGAAAATGCGGGCGACGTCCGAGCTAAGATTGTCGTCGAAGCGGCCAACGCTCCGACGACGCCTGAGGCGGATGAGATCTTGGCTAAGAATGGGGTCGTTGTGGTGCCCGACATACTGGCTAACGCCGGCGGTGTCACGGTCAGCTACTTCGAATGGGCTCAAAACATTCAGCAGTTTCGTTGGGAGCTCGATCGCATCCGGCAAGAACTGACCAACCATATGCAGAAGGCGTATCGGTCGGTCGCCGATACTGCGAAACAAAACAACATCGATTTACGCACGGCTGCATACTTGCTGGCGATTGAGCGCGTCGGAAAAGCCGCATTGTCACGACGACATTACGCCGAAGCGAGCGAATTCGGTCGGTAGGCGGACTCGAAATTCGGTATCCAAAGTTCACGGTGAATGACCAGCCCGTTGATCCGTTCCTAGGTATCCGGATGGGTCAAGCTGTTTCGCATCACTGTTGCCAATTCGACAAGGTGTCGAAGGCTATCGCAGTGGGCGGTGTACTGCAGATTCGGTCGAATTTGATCGTTTAAACCTCGCCCGCCGACGATCAACGAAACATCATCATCAAGTGAATTCGCCAGGCGAATCTGTGCCGATGTAAACAGTGTCGGATTGTCGATGATGGAAATGCTGAGCCAAAGCAATTTCGGTTTGTAATCGTAGGCTGCCTGAATGAAACTCTCGATTGGCAAATTGGTTCCCAAATTCGTAGCATTCCATCCCGCCTCGCGAAGCGCCAGTTCTACCATGACGGTCGCCAGTTCGTACGGGTCACCCGATGCCGTTCCGCCGATCGCAACCGGCGCGGATTCGGGCAGAGCGGGGAGTGAAGCTCGCGCTTGGCCAAGAAGTCGAAGGCAAATGCCGCAACTGCGACGTTCCTGGTAGACATCAATTTCTTGACTTTCCCAAGCGTCGCCGACACCCTTCATCGCTTCTGAGATCAAATCCTCGGCCACCTCGGCAACCGACCAACCATCCGAGACTCGCTCGGCAAAAATGGTCTGGCACGTTTCTTCATCGCCCGACGCCAGCGCCTCGCGGAACTGTCGTCGTTGCGGATCGTCACTTCCCGGAATTCTGGTTGATCGTGTGCTTGGCAGCACAGCGAATCCGAGAACACCTGGGTTCACCAGCGACCGATTGCTGGTTCGCAAGAACGTATGCAATCCTTCGGGCGTGATTCGCCGGTGCCCACCCACGGTCCGAATCGTCGGTATGACGCCCCGATCGCACCAACGTTTGACCGATGATTCGCTGACGCTCAACGATTCGGCGATCTGCTTGGGCGAGTAATGAGTCTGCTGAATGGGCAAGCGAGCACCTCGGCGGATTAGGAAAGACCGTTTTGAACGTCTTGGTCCATCAATCTGATGTACGTAAGTGTATCACTCGCGACAAGTTGTACCGAAGGAAGACGATCAAAACACGTGCAAAAACAGGTGGTTTATGCGGTTTGTCTAAATTTCGGTGGTTTCTTGGAGTGAATCCGTTGTCCCGGACGATCTTAACCGGTATAACGGAATGAACGTTTTAAACGTTCAAAACGTCCATTCAGATCCATTCCACTTACATCGAGAAGTTTCCAATGCCCGCTATCCAAACCACCGATCATCGTGAATCTGTCTCGTCTCGGCGAAGCACCGCGAAAGGCGGCGAGCAGCAGGCGGTTGCAAAACTGGCAGCCAGGAGACCTGGTTGGTTTAGTTCTCCCGAATTGGTGGTCGCGATCGAGGAAACGTCAGATGAATTGACCGATCTAACTGCCGCGTCTCGGGACGAGTTGAAATCGCTGACCCGCGACCGATTGCGAGTCGAAATCGACTTCATCGGTAATGGAGACTTTGCCCAAAAGCTGGCCGGGAGGCGGATTTTCAGCGAGTCGCTCAATTTGTCGCCTCGACAAGCAGAGTCGGGTCTGGCGACGTTGCGCCGGAGCGGTGTCGATTTGCCAATTCATCTCAGCCGATTGTGCGAAGTTGCCCTATTGAAGCCGGAACAGGAGCGAATGCTGTTCGAACGAATGAATTTCCTGCGACAGCAAGCCGCTGCACATCGTAGTGCGCTTAATCCCAACCGACCTTCACGTGTGCGTTTGGAGTTGATCGAACAATTGCTGGCTTTGGCCGATTGGCATCGAGACCGGATAGTCGAAGCGAATGTGCGTTTGGTTTTTTCGATCGTCAAGAAATTCGTGAATGCCTACTGCAATTTCGACGAATTGTTAAGCGATGGCATTGTTGCGATCATGCGGGCCGTCGAAAAGTTCGATTTCGATCGCGGATTTCGATTTAGCACGTATGCGACACAAGTCATTCGTCGCAGTTCCTACCAGACGGTGGTGGAGAAACAACAGGAGCGGCAATCGACGTTGGGTGGGTTGCAGGATATGGATTTGGAGTTGACCGACGAAGGTCGTGAGTCGGCCATCAGCGAAAAACGATGGCATGAGCTGCGAGGTCGATTGGCGATCATGCTTGATCAACTCGACCGACGAGAAAAGTTTATCATACGTGCCCGTTTTTCACTCGGTGCCCACCGAAAGGTTTACACTTTACAAGCGTTAGCAAACCGCCTCGGTGTATCCAAAGAACGGGTTCGTCAGTTAGAACGTCGGGCCATGGATAAGTTACAGGCGATGGCGGTAGACACATCGATTGGTGAAATAGCGTCGATTTGATCGACATCGACTGTTGGGCGGAATCGCATGAGCGAAGATAAAATCTATGTCGCTTCGACAACACTGCCAGTCTCAGTCGCCGATGCGTTTGCGTATCATGATCGACGTGGTGCCCTTGAGCGTCTGATTCCGCCTTGGGAGTCGGCCCACATCGAAAGCTCGGACCAAAGTCTGGAGGTGGGTAGTCGTGTTGTCTTGAAGACAAAAATCGCCGGCGTTCCGCTGCGGTGGGTCGCTGAGCACACCCATTACGATCCGCCGACCTTGTTTGCCGACACACAGATATCCGGTCCGTTTGCAAAATGGAATCACCGGCACCATTTCATACAGGCAGGGGATGAGAGTTCACTGATCAAAGACGAGATTCAGTATCGGTTGCCTGGCGGTTCCCTGGGTCGACTATTCGGCGGATCAATGGCCCAGCGAACGATTGAGTCCATGTTTTCTTACCGGCATCAAGTGACGCGTGATGATCTGCAGTTGTTCAATCAGTATCCCACGTCGCCTTTGACGGTCGCGATTTCCGGGGCCAGCGGACTCGTCGGTGCCCAGCTGAGTGCGTTGCTATCGCTGCTGGGTCATCGCACGCTGCGGATTGTTCGCAACCCCACCAATGATTCCAGTGACATCGCGGTATGGAGTGATCCAGCCGATGTAGCCAAATTGGAAGACGTTGACGCCGTGATCCATCTGGCGGGAAAACCGATTGCTGATGATCGCTGGACGGACGACGTCAAGCAACAAATTCGTGACAGTCGTGTTATCAAAACGCGTGAGTTGTGTGAATCGTTGGCAAAACTGCACCGGAAACCGAAGGTTCTTATCTGCGCTTCGGCCACGGGCATTTACGGTAACCGTGGCGATGAAATTCTGGACGAAAACTCGGCCGCCGGTGGCGACTTCTTGGCAGACGTTGCCAGAGAGTGGGAGGACGCGTGCCAAGGTGCGCGAGACGCTGGGATTCGTGTCGTCAATACGCGATTTGGAATCGTGCTGACACCCCGCGGTGGCGCACTGCAGAAGATGTTATTGCCGGCAAAATTGGCTGGTGGTTCTTTGGGAAACGGTCAGCAGTGGTGGAGTTGGATCGCGCTGGACGATGTGTTGGGCGCAATCTATCACTGCATTCAGGACGATTCGATCAGTGGGGCAGTCAATTTTGTCGCGCCCGAGCCGATTCGCAACCGCGATTTCGCCAAGACGCTTGGTCGAGTCCTTGGCCGCCCTGCCCTGTTGCCCGCACCTGCGTTTGGGTTGCGATTGGCACTTGGCGAAATGGCCGATGCGTTATTACTTGCGAGCACCCGTGCCGTGCCCCAAAAATTGCTGCAGTCGACTTACAAGTATCGATTCGATGACCTTGAGTCCGCGCTGCGTTATTACCTGGGGCGAAATCGGTTGGAGTCCTCTCAATGAACCCGTCGCTGGTCTTTACATTGAATCTCTTGGCTACGTGGTATCTGGTCGGTCTGATCTGGATGGTGCAAATCGTGCACTACAACCTGTTTGATCGTGTGGGCGACGATGCATTTGAGCGTTACGAAGCGGATCACGGTCGGTTGATTACTCCGATTGTTGGACCGCCGATGTTGATCGAGATCGCGACCGCGGCGTTGCTAATCACCACGGCACCAATTGGGTTCCCGCGCTGGGCGGCAATCGCCGGGCTGACGATGGTTGTATTGATTTGGCTGTCAACAGCGCTGCTGCAAGTGCCCTGTCACAATCGATTGATGGCGGGGTTCGATTTGACAACCTATCGTCAATTGGTTTGGAGCAATTGGATCCGTACCGTGCTGTGGACTACTCGAGGTGGACTAATGGGGTATTTCTTGCTGCAAATTCTGCCGCGAAACTGAATCGTTGTTTGGCCAGACGCGTGACTGATCTTGCCCATCGCGATCGTTATCGGTCCTCAGCGAGCTTGCCGGCGAGTCATGTTCAGGCAAATACAACTTCAGCAGAACTGGATTGCCATCGAGACTCGTACGTCTGCCGTGTCTGCTATCTCTGTCAAACATCATCGACATCCGGTTTGCGCAAACAGCGGCGACCGCGATCGCACAATCAATGCGATTGCCGAAGTGAAACAGACGGTGCAGTCGATGATCAAATGAGCAGCGGGTGCGTCCCTGACCCGCAGCATCCTCCGCCAGATAATGAATGTTGGTCAGTGATGGTCCAGTATCCTGTTGATACTCAAGTGGTAAATCGTGGTCGGTTTGTCTTTAGACGTATTGGTCGACGTTATGGGCCGATTTGCGCAAAACGTAGAAGGTCTTATGCGGAAAGCTTGATCATGAAGTCATCATCGTCCGAGCGGCCCGCGCTGTGGTCGATCGACTCGGACCTATTGATCGAGATTTGACGGTCCATCACCTCGATTTCGCCGGCAAGTAATTGACGCGTCTCAAGCCAATGAAGCGCGAGCCTGGAGGTTCGTCGTTGGCGTTCAGCGACCTGGTCGGGTTGAAATTTTGATTGCGACATCCAATGACTCGTGCTCGAGAAGTTCTGAGACGCCGGTCCTGCTCGCTCCGAGCGAAGAGGAAGCACCTCGTTGTCGATGCTGCACCGGGCGGTTGGGAGTCAAAGTTACGTTCAATTGATCGCCGGCTCGCCGATGGTGTTGCCTTCGTGACCAACTAGTTTGCAATGACCGTGCCAAATCGATTATTTATGTGCCTGCGATTCGAGGGTGACCGGGGGTTCGGCGACGAATGGCTGCATTCAGCCATTTTTTGATACCAGTTCTGTGTTCGTTTTCGTGCTGAGCGACGGCACCCGTTGGGACGAAAACTACAATTCATTGAAAATTTGGGCGTCGAGATCGTGAATCTCCCAGTTCACGTGACCGCAACTAACTCCAGGCTGCAACGAGGTTCGTGTTTCACGATCAGACCCTAACGTGACCGAGTGATAACGTGATCGAGTAATGTGGATGGTCGGTCGTCGTACAAGTTTGACAACTGCGAAGTGGAAATGTGCTTGTGCGCGTCGCTGGCGTGACCGCACTTTCGATGGAATTTATCGATACCGCTTGCTGCGTCGATGTTGCGAAACAGCCGAAAAGGTTTTGCTGTCGTGCAACCTTTCTGTCATGGTTCCGTTAGACTGTCGCCGCCGAGTACATTTTTTTGCCATTTGGTAGCTCGTCATTTTTTGACGGTACTGGGATTCGACATAAACACACATTTGGAGCGTGAGAAGTGATGATGTTCGTGCTAAAACGGTTCAGCCGGCACACACGTGCGGTACTGCCCATCGCGTCCATGTCACTTGCGCTATTGTATCTTTGCAGTTGCACCCTGTTTGCTCAGCATCCAAATGTACTACTGATATGCGTTGACGATTTGCGACCTGAGTTGGCTTGTTTCGGCAAAGAGTACATACACTCTCCAACGATCGACTCGCTGGCTCGCAAGGGACGCGTCTTTCATCGTCATTACGTGCAAGCACCGACGTGCGGCGCGTCGCGGTTTGCACTTTTGACCGGTACCTACGGTCCTGCCGGTAATGGTGCGTTATTCGCTCGCGCCGAGAGATTGACTCAGGACCCGTCGACAGTGTCACCAAGTATGCCAGCTTGGTTTCGACAGCATGGTTATACGACCGTAAGCGTCGGGAAAGTGTCGCATCATCCAGGAGGTCGTGGAGGCCCGGATTGGAATCGCGATGACGAACCAGAGATGCCAAACTCTTGGGACCGCCATCTGTTACCAGCAGGTCCATGGCAACATCCTCGAGGTGCAATGCATGGGCTCGCAAACGGCGAGATCCGCAAGAATGCCAGGGACATGGATCTTTTTCAGTCAGTCAAAGGCGACGATTCGATCTACCCGGACGGATTGATCGCCGACGAGTCGGTACGCCAGTTGGATGCCTTGGCAGTCAACGCCGACAATCAACCGTTCTTGTTAGCAGTTGGGATCATACGGCCCCACTTGCCCTTTGGTGCGCCGGCAAAATACATGCAGCATTATCAAGACGCCACGTTGCCTGTTACCCCGCATCCAGAAAAACCGAAGGGCAAAACGACTTGGCATGGTTCGGGCGAATTCATGAAATACAATCGTTGGAATCGAAATCCCAATGATGACGCAGGCTTTGCGTTGCAAGTTCGGCGGCACTACGCCGCCTGTGTCACCTATGCCGATGCACAGATAGCGAAGGTGCTCGAGCGATTGGATCACCATTCGCTACGCAAAAATACGATCGTCGTGCTTTGGGGCGACCATGGTTGGCATCTTGGTGAACATGCAATCTGGGGTAAGCATTCGCTGTTCGAGGAATCTCTCCGTTCACCGTTGATTATTTCGTACCCGGAGATGCCCGAGCCCGGCGCGTCGACCCGAGCGATGGTGGAAACATTGGACGTCTTTCCGACACTATGCGACCTTGCACATCTTCCCGTCCCCGATTTTGTCGACGGACGGTCGTTGCGACCCATGATCGAATCATCTGCCGACGCGACCGGGCACGCGGCACTTGCGTACCACGGCAAAGCAAAAACGATCCGGACGGATACGCATCGATTGATTTTGCACGGGGACGGGCACGTCGAATTGTACGATCACGCGTCCGCAGCCGGCGAGACGGAAAACGTTGCGGCGAAGGATCCCGGTCGGGTAACGGAGTTGACGGCACGTCTAACGCAACGTCTGGGCGACGATTAGTCGCAAGCAGCAAGGGTTGCGTTTGCCGTCAGGCGACCTATTCCTGTTTTGACTCGTCGTCGGGACCAGCATCCTTTCGCGACTCGGTCGACTCCGCTGGCTTGATTTTTTTCTGCAACGTTTCCAGCTCATCAAGAAACTCTTTCAGCTGCAGTTTTTGTTCGTCACTAGCGAGTTTGAACGCCTTGCGTTGAGTCTTTAACGCCTCGTCGTGCTTTCCGGTAAAGAGTTGGAGGTGCGCGACGGTGTCCATGACGAGTGGTCGGATATCTGAATCGTCATCGGCTTTTAATTTGGCGAGCTCCAATGCCGCCTCGAGCACATCTTGGTTTTCGAAATCGCCCGTTTCGGCCAGTTGGTAGATGGCCCAGCACAAATCGTTGGCGCTCGATTCGTCATGCTCCCTATCGGATAACAACTCGAGCGCATATTGAACGGCTTGGTCATAAAAGTCGTTGTCATTGGCGAGCACGTGAAGCTTGATTTTGCGGAACCGCTTCTTTTCTGCTTCTAAGGTTCCGTCTCGCAGGTATTGATCGATTGCCTCGACCGACTCGCTGGTTTTGCCGTCTCGCATCAACCGACTCACCGTCGTCAGCAAATTATTGGCTTGTTGTTTTGCGGTGTACTCCGCGACGAATGCATCGCGGTCCCACTTGTCGTTCACGACTTGCTCCAGCGGATCGTCGATCAGCATAGGATGACCAATCCACTCAATTTCGGATGTTTTGCCAACCAGAAATGCACAGGGTATGCCGTTGCGTTGTGCGGCGTCCATGTAGTCGGCATTGGTCGATCCGTCGGGATCGCAGCCAATGTGGTATGCACTGGTCAATTGCCTGTAGGTTTGTCTGGCGCCGTCGCTGCTATCGTCCTCGGAGGACTCGTCCTGGTCTTCGTCGCGTGCTGAGGGCACTTTGCGTTCCAGAAAGAACTCCACCGTTTTGAGTGACTCGTCGGTCACGCTGATCATGTGTACGTTACGATCGGCGTACTTGTTTTGTAACTCAGCGACATGCGGCATGGCAGAGATGCAGGGACCACACCAAGTTGCCCAAAACTCGACAACATAAACGCTTCCCTTTTTGAACTCAGAAAAATCGAGCGGTTTGTCACGAGTTTCGTTGAGCCAGTGTTCGACATTCAATCGTGGCGCAATCGAACCAATCGAGAGAGGGTTCCCTGTGCCAGCGTCCAACGATCTCGCGCGGTCTTGCGCGAAGCTCTCATTCTCTTGGTCAAGCTTTGCTTGTGGCGATTCGTCTTGCGCAATGACGATCGTGCCTGATGTCACGAAGGTCAATCCGAGCCATAGAAGGAGAAAACGGGTGCGATGCATCGATTCGATTCCAGTCATCGGGGAGAATGCGATGAGAAAGGGCGGCAGACCGCGTGGGAGGATCGTTGGTGAGTTCAAAAAAGGATAACGGCCTGGCTTGCCCGGTCTAGGTGAGAGTCAACGCAAGGCAGAAATTGTGCAGCCCGCCTGTATCCGTTCGGCAAATACCGTTGCGGTGGGCGGCAGTTCAGCGACATGGACGGCGGAAAGCGGTCGCGAGCGATCGCCGGGGCTGATCCATCCGACGGCCGCTCGTGGATCTGACCCCCGAGCGGATCTGCATCAAACAGGCGTCGTCCAGCCGCTGCGGTATTCTCGCTGAATGTATTTTTGTAGATCGGGACGGTCCTTCACCGTCATCGTCTCGCGATCCCATTGCAGTTCTGTGTCGGGATTGCGTTGTGCCATCACGCCCAACAAGATCGTCTCAGTCATCGGGCCCGCGAGCGCGAAGTTGGATTGTCCTTGATCCACCGTGCCGTCGATCGCGTCGTACCACTCCTGGTAATTGTTCTGATTGGTGGCGCGCGGAATGGATTTTTCTGGCCAAGTGAATCCGTCAATATGACTGTTGGTCTTCAAAACCCAGGTGTTCCGAGACCGATTGAAGAAGAGTTTTCCATCGGTGCCGATGATCACGCTGCCAAACTTTGCGAAGTCCATGCCTTCCAAGATATCTTCGCTTGGATGGTTGTACTCGTCGCCATTTTTAACCAATTGCCAATTGTCACGATCAAATTTTGCATCCACGTAGCCGTCGTACCAATGAAACTTAAAACCCGCCTTGCCGGAAAATGGTCCTGGTCCAAAGTTCCACGTCAGGACGGAGTTGATGGGTGGCGACAGATCCGTTGCACCCTGCTGCTTCGCTTTGACGCTTTGCGGCGTGGGTGTGTCCATTGCCCAATAACCTAAATCCATAATGTGGCATGCCATGTCACCCAGCGCGCCGGTACCGTAGTTCCACCACCCACGCCACGCGAACGGCGCGATCCGAGGACTGTAGTCAACCCACGGTGCGGGTCCAACCCACTGGTCCCAGTCGATCCCGGCTGGGACAGCTTGCTTGGCCGGCGGCGATCGAAAACCTTGTGGCCAGATCGGACGATTCGTCCAAGCATGAATGTCAGTGACTTTGCCAACAACGCCAGCGCGGATCAGTTCGACGCATCGACGCATGTGGTCGTTCGCATGCGCCTGATTTCCCATCTGCGTTTTAACGCCCGTGCGTTTGGCCAATTCGGTCAACGTTCGAGCTTCCCAGATGCCATGAGTCAATGGCTTCTGACAGTAGACATGTTTGCCTGCGAGCATCGCCTGAGCGGAGGCGTGAAAGTGGTGATGGTCAGGCGTTGACACCGTGACCGCATCGACCTTATCGCCCAAGTCCGCGATCATCTGACGGTAGTCGCTAAAAAACTTCGCCTCGGGAAATTCTCTGCGAATCTTTCCCATATTTTTGATTCGCCCTTGGAACTTTTTGTCACTTCCATCGATCTTGCCGAGTTTGGGGAAGTCGACGATGTCACAAAGCGCAACGACTTCGAAACCCGCTTTACTTGCACCCGTGATATCGGCACTCCCTTTGCCGCCAATTCCGATCCCGGCGAGCGTCGGTTTCTCAAGCTTCTTGTCCGCCAGTGCGGGGAAAAAATGAAAGCCAGCGGCGGCGCCGATCGCGGTGCCGGCAGCTTTGTGAAATTGCCGACGCGAGACGCCGCTGCCCGGCGCTTTGTGGGATTTCGTTGGATCAGTTCGTCCGTTTTCGTTTTGGTTCGTCATAATGTCGTAGGTGGGCGATGGAGGGACGTGCGGGAGACTGATTCTATACCGTCGGATGGCTCAGATACGCAATCAAGGCATCGCGCATTGGCAATATTCCTTTGTATGCCAGCGTTTCGTTTGGGCAGGTACGCAATACTCCCAGCAGATTGGATCGTTGTATCGCGGTTAAACGTCCTAGTGGTGTCTGATGCGTGTGAATTGCAAAGAGGACCGCGCCGCTGGCGGATAATCGGGCCAGCGTTTGCCGTTCAACGCGAAAGTAGCAGTTTTGGCCCGCGTTGGCAGGTGTGATGAGGGTTCGTAACTGGGCCAATTCATCCGCGTGAATCGGTGATTGGTCCAGTTGCCCGGATGCTCTGACCCCCCAGTTCATCCGCCAGACCGGTCGACCAGCCTTGAGTCGCTTCATCAACATTGCTGTTGGCTTATGCAGCGCGGAATCAAACTCTGGGACCGGTCGGTGAACCGACAGAATCGAATGACCGAGCTTGTCGCCGATGCACCATCCACTTGGGAAGGTGACGCATCCGGCAACCAAAGGATGTCCCGCATCAGCATCAGCGCTGAGGATCGCCAGGTCTTCTTGTAGGTGCCGAGCGATTGCGTACAGCGGACACTGTTCGTCGATCTCGATGATTTCACCGGTAATCGTATTCGTTCCGCAATCTAGAAAAGAGGCCGCGTCGCCGAGCAGATCGCAGGCCTCGCGCTGAGCCGCTTCGGTCTTCGGCAGTGCGCGGAAGTAATAATCTTTGCGGGTGTCAAGAAGGTTGCGTTTGTGCGCGACCTCGGTTTGATAGTGCTCGGTGGCTTCGACGATTGAATGTGGATTGTCCAACGCACGCACACCGAATTGATGCTCGAAATGATCCGTCGTCAATGGAAAGTATCGCATGCTAGGTCCACGGCACGATTACAAGTGGATGCGATGGGGCATTCTCGCAGCTGATATCGCTAATTGAGATGACATCGTGATAAAGTCGGTTTCGATTTCTGATCAGAATGGTGTCCGTGTCATCTTAAGGCAAGAGTGTTTCGTCAGTCCTATCGTCGCCGGCGGCAGAACCTAAGGCACCCCAAAGTCCGAGCGGGCTGGCAACAGGACCGTCGGCAATTTGTTCATATGTCAACGGTGTCGATTGCGGCTCACCCGACTGTATGTCCTCCGTTGTGAATACGACGGCACCGTCGGCCATTAACACGTGCCCACCGCCGGCATGAAAACTGCCGACTGAATAGACGCCGTCGACTGCTTCGGTGCCGTTGACAGCACAACTGGGACTGTTGGGCGGCAGGACGGTGTTGACCAATGAAAAACCGGCAGCACCATCGGCCCATCGCGTCCCACGTCCTTCGCTGCTCAGCGAAATTTCGCTGGCAAAGTGCGTTGTCCGTTGCGGATCACGCAATTCGTTACACAACCGTGGTTCTGATAGTAGGTCCGCCGACTGCTTGATTGCAAACTGGCCGAAGAGAGACAGGTCATTGGGAGTGCCGATTTCACCCATCGCAATCGTGTTGCTTAAGCCATCTGTGACCAACGAAAAATTGGTGCTACGCAGGCATGCAAAAACACCTCGTGCGGCTGGTGGCCGGTGCACCTGCGTGACCATGTCGCCAATGCAAAATGCGTAGTTCGTCATTCCTAACTTGGTCGAATCGCTCGTCGCGCTGGGGCACCGGTAGGTGGGGATTTCTGCCGCCCATGGGGTGTACTCGGCATGCCACGGCACCGGCCCCATTGGTGGGTAGTCTGATGTGGTCGCGACTGCCGGATTCGAGATTTGCTCCCACAAGGCTTGTTGTTCGATAAACGGCAACACGGCAACCAGTCCGCTCAATCGGTTCGCATTACCACCGCGCGATGTCGTGCCGCGGTCGGTACCACCCATCGCCATCGGGAGTTGTTTGTAGGCGGAATGGTAATTGTGCAGTCCCAGTCCAATCTGTTTGAAGTTGTTCGAGCAAGACATTCGTCTGGCCGCCTCCCTTGCACCCCGTGTCGCGGGCAGCATAAGTCCCAGCAATACGCCGATAATGACAATGACCAGGAGCAACTCGATCACAGTGAAGCCAACTCTGCGACACGCGGATTTGATGCCTGCGGAATTTGTCATCGAACTGTCTCGTTTAAGGTCGCGGTGATGTTTGTGTCGATCGCCGAATGGTTCGGCCTGGCTTGGTAGTGCAGATAAGCTTCATAGGCGATCAACAGTAAAATCCAACTGCACCAAGCATTCAGTTGGTAGGTCAAATCTGATTCGTGATTTGTGATGATCGCTGCCCCAGAAATCAATCGCAGCATCAATGGCGCACATAGCAACAGAAAACATCGTGTTGCCCATTGCCGGTGCGATCGAAAAGACCGTCGCCGCGCTTGGAACACCGCTATCACGGCGCACAGAGCCGTGGCCGAGGAATGCGTCGCGAACCCCCAGGCGGCAATCGCACCCGTGTAAGCTTGCGTTGCCATCACCAGACCACTGGGCGCAACAGCGAAAACGACAATCGTTAACTGTATTCGACCCACTGCGCGATGGATGCGACGTAGTGAAGTCTTGCCGCCAGTAAACATCAGAAAGCACCCGGTCAGCAGCGCGACAGGTGCAGCAATGATGTGAGTATAGAAAGCGACACGATAAAGTCCGATGAAGGTAGGTCGGCGCCCGATCAAGAAGTCCGACTCATCGAAATTGGCCGGAAAATACCAGCGATATTCATTTAAGATTTCAAAGAAGACTTCCGCAAAGAGTACTGCGACAGCAGCGATCGCGATTCGTTTCAACAGATCTACACGCTGCATCTGGGGCGTGGTTGGAGATTCGGCAGATGCAAAGCTGCGTAGTTCGTCGCGCACGGGATCAACAGCCATCGGCGGCCTCGTCTGAAGCTGGGAAACAAACGCACCTGATTTGCGAAGTCGTTTCGATCGTTCTGTTGCTACAACGCGTCATTGCAGATTAGCTTTCGCGGTAGGGCGAGGGATGGCTTCGGAAATAGCTCAGTAGAATCCAAGTGGATATCGCCAACGCGCCGAGTGCACTTTGCGGCGTCCAGCATAGAAATACGCCCATCAGCACTTTGTCGAACTCCATCCCCAAGGCAATCCCAACGGCGATAGCAACTGCGATCAAGCAAACGGTGGCCGGAATGATGATCGCGACACGCTTTTGCCAAGAGATGCGCCGAGGCAGAAACGCGATGGCAACAAGAAAGGTCGGGCCGGCGGCGTAGATTGCGATCAACGTTTCGGGTCTCGCCGCATAGTTGTTTGCCAACATCGCCACAACCGCGACAAGAGTCGTGGTGATCAACAAACTGCGGAGCGTAAATTGAATCGGTTGCAGATGATCGGTAGGCGAATGGTCGTGCATGCTCGCCATCATCACATTCAATGGCGTGGATTTTGATGCAGCGAATGTGCCGACGATCGCGCCGATAAATGTTGCGAACAGTAGATTTAAACCAAGCATGGGATAGTCAACAAACATTCCCCCGTAAGTCTGGCCGTCCTCCCAAACGACCAAGGGGAAACCGAGCGATTCGCGTCCGGTAGAATGATCGCCTACCAAGCTGCCCCAATGTTCCGATCGTAAGAAATAAGAAATGGCATTGATCATTGCCATCGTCAACATTCCGACTGCGGTACCTCGGACGAACCATTGCAGCTTCGAATCGCCGGCCATACCTTCGTTCATGTCGTACCATCGGCGATCGTGGAGGGGTGAATCGTCAACACGTCGTGCCGTTTAATCATTCTACGCCCTGTGCGGCGGATGGTTCGGGCGGGAGTGTCTTTTCCACTACTGCTGCACCAACGCTGTCGCCGAACGTGTTGACTGCGGTACGAAAGCGATCCAACAACCAGTCAACGGTCAGAATCAATCCGATGTATTCGACGGGCAGGCCGACGGCGTTGAGAACGATCAACATCGTCACCAATCCGGCTTCTGGGATTCCGGCTGCGCCAATGGCCGCCAAGGTAGCGGTAACCGCAATTGTCAATTGTTGCATCATGTCCAGGTCAATGCCGATGGCTTGCGCAATAAATATCGCTGCGGCAGCCTCGTACAGCGCGGTCCCGTCCATGTTGATCGTCGCACCCAACGGGATGACAAATTCGCTCGATCGTTTGGAGATGCCCGCTTGTTCGGTGCATTCCATCGTCACGGGTAGCGTCGCGGACGAACTGGCAGTGGAAAACGCAGTCAGTAGGGCCTGCGACATTTGCATCATGAATCGATAAGGATTTTCTCGACGTACGATCCAGAAAATGAGCGGTAAGACTAGTAATGCGTGAATGCCCAGCCCGATCACGACGGTTCCGAAATACCAACCAATTTGCGAAAGCTCTTCCAGGAATTTTCCCTCGGCTTGTGCTTTGCCGAATCTGGCGGCGACTAAACAAAAGATGCCAAGCGGTGCGACCTTCATTAGCACCAAAACGAACTGCATCAACGCCCTGTTTGCTTGATGAATCAAGTTGGTGATGCTGGAAACTTCTTCGTGCATCGTCGTCAGCATTGCTCCAAAGATGATCGCAAAGATAATGATCGGCAGCAGCTGAGTCTCTGCGGCCGATACGAACAAGTTGTCCGTCACGAGCATTAGCAGCAGGTTTTTGAAGATAGTCCCGATACTTGGTTCTGACGCCTCACCACTGGGTAGGTCGCGAAATACGCTGGTAACTTCGTTTTTGGTCAGGCCCGTCAATTTCATCAACGACTCGGTCATCGTCTCTTTTGGAGAACCGATGACAGTGCCCGAATATTCCTCCAGTACCGACGGGTCGACGGTTCCGACACCAGGCTGGATCACGTTGACAACTGCCAGACCAATCAGGACTGCGAGCACGGTTGTGCAAAGGTAGAATCCGACCGCGGCGGCACCGGGTTTGCCCAGTTTTCGAACATCCCCCAGCCCGAGGATGCCGCTCAGCACAGACGTGAAAACCAGGGGAACCACAATCATTTTGAGCAGTCGCAAGAATATCTCGCCACCGACTTCGAGCGACTCTGCGACGTGTGGCGCCGCGAGTGCCAGCGCCACGGCGGCAACAATCGCCGCGCAGATGAAATAGGTCAGATAAGATCCGTGCGATTTGGATTCACCGGGCATGGCAGAATTCGACAGAGGGCAATGAACGGGGGGAAGTTCGTTGCAATTTAACGAGTCGATACGCGGCGTAGGATCGCGGAACGTATTTTCCTGATGGCAGAGACACGATCCGGGCGTTGCAAAATCTAATTAATCACGTTTCTCAAGGGGACGCCTGCGAATGCTCGACGGCACGCTTCGGCTCCCTTGGCTCGCATGTCGGTTAGGCCTTCTTCGCAGTAAAACGCCGAATGGGGATTCACGATCAGGCGTTTGTACGCGGGATGATCTGGATCTCGCCAGGCGACCAGTAGAGGATTGTCGTCACTTGGTGGTTCGTCGGCCAGCACATCAATGGCGGCTCCTGCGAGTTGCCCACTCGCGATTGCATCTGGGATCGCAGTTGTATCGACGACATCGCCCCGCGATGTATTGATCAGATAACTGCCGTGCGGCATCCAAGCGAGCGTTTCTGCATTGACCATTTGCTTGGTGTCGTTCGTCAATGGGCAATGAGCACTCAGGATGTATGAATCGGCCATCAATTCCCGAAGTGATTCTACTCGTGTGCACCCAAGTGCTTTGTCGTAACCGTCAGGTTTCAGCGGGTCGTAAAAACGCACGTCCATTCCCAACGACAACGCACGACGAGCGGTCGCGATCCCGATTCGACCAAATCCGATAATCCCAAACACGCGTCCTCGGAGTCGACGCAATGGTTTTGCAACGTGATACATCCAGGGATCAGTCTTCGATCGCATCTGGGTGTTGTAGAGGTGGATGCCGCGGGCGAGCGCCAATGCCATGCCGATTGCTGAATCAGCAACTTCTTCTGTTCCATAATCCGGCACGTTCGCAACAGGAATCCCACGATCTCGGGCAAATGCATGGTCGACGTTGTCAAATCCAGCGCCGCAACGCACAATCAGTTGGCAATTCCTTAGGCGCTCGATTGTGGTTCGCGTGATCGACAGGTTGTGGTAGAGCATGATCGCGTCGGCGTCTTCGACTTTTCCGGCGAGATCCTTTTCGTCATAAGCGTCCAACGCGTCGACTTGAGCGACTCCGGCTAGAATCTCACGTTCCACATTCAGCGGTTCGGTGATAAAGTCTGCCACGACGACGCGTTTCATTGCAATTCATTCAGTCGGTGGATTGAGGTAGGCTTGCGCGAATGGTCGCACGAGTGATGGATGCCAACTTTAGGAGAGGGACGAGTCAATGTCACTGACCCATGCGGATTTACTGAAGCTGAAGCGTTGGAATACACCGACGATCTACAACGGCTGGGAACAAATTACCGAACAAAACATTGCCGCTGACGCGTTTAATCTGGAAGAAACACGCGATTTTATGCCACAAATGGGTCCGATGGTCGGCTACGCGGTAACGGTTGTGATCGAACCCTCCAATGCGTCACATCGAAGTAACACGTCATGTTGGTCGGACTATCGCAACTACGTCGCGCAAAGGCCCGGACCAAAGATCGTCGTCGTGCAAGACAATGACAAACCGGCGGTGCTGGGATCGTTTTGGGGTGAAGTGAACAGCAACGTGCATCGAGCGTTGGGTTGCGTGGGGACAATCACCGATGGAGCGATTCGCGATGTTGACGAAATGACAAATGCCGGCTTTAAAGCGCTGGCTCGTCGGTTATGCGTCGGCCACGCCCATGTTTGCCCGGTTCGCTGGGACTGCGAGATCAACGTTTTCGGCCGCACCATACTGCCGGGGCAATTGATCCACGCGGATCAACATGGTTTTTTAGCGGTTGACCAGCGAGACGAGCAATGTCTGCTCGATGCCGCGATATTCATGGACAACAACGAGTGTGAAACGGTGATCGCGGCGGCACGCAGCTTTGCAGGCTTGGACTCGAAACAAGCGGTTGAAAGAATCAATTCGGCCGGACTGGAATTCAGCCGAGCGACGAAAGAAAAGTTTCGGCGTGAGGGCGAATTTTGACGGCCATTTACGTGCGACTAGCAACTAAGCAACCGTGTGTTACGGTTGTTCACCTGTCTTCCATGTACTGATATGACTGAATTGTCGAAACCGATGTCGCGACGTGAAGGGATTCACCAACAGATGTTCGAGCGTGCGGATTCAACGATCGTAGCCGTCGTCCGTATCGTCACAGGTATCGCAATTTTTTTGTGGGCCTGCAGTTACACCAAAATGGTGCCATACGATTCCCAGTGGCTACCTGTCTATGACCCTGTCTTTTTGAAGCCTCGTATTCTGTTTAAGTATGCAGGGTTTGAATGGGTACAGCTTTGGCCGGGTAACGGGATCTACTGGCACTTCCTAATCACAAAAGTCGCCGCGGTCTTTTTGGTGATCGGCTTTTTGTCGCGGCTTTCAGCTGCGATTCTGTGTGCGTCGATCGCTTATGTGATGTTAGTCGAACGCCAGATCTACCTGAACCACTACTACTTACTAGCCTGCGTCGCTGGGTTGCTGGTTTTTTTGCCAGCGGGACGCAGATGGTCGATTGACTCGGTCATTGGAATCGAACCGAGGCGAACGACGATCGCCAATTGGCAGTTGTGGTTGTTGCGTTTCCAACTAGGAATGCCGTATGTATTTGGCGCGATTGCCAAACTGGATTCGGATTGGTTCGCCGGGGCACCGGGACGAATACTCTTGGAGAGTCGATCCGATCTATGGTTGGTCGATGCTTACCTGAAGATGCCAGGGGCTGTCGTTGCATTCGCAGTGGGTGGGTTTCTCTACGATTTGTTGGTCGTGCCGATGTTGCTTTGGCACCGTACCCGCATGGTCGCTGTGTTGATGTCGATCGTTTTTCACGTAACCAATTCGCAGCTGTTTGTGATCGGGATCTTTCCCTGGTTCATGCTTGCAACATTGATCGTTTTCTTTCCTCCCGATACCGCGCCCAGGCTATTTCGCTGGATCAGTTCAAAGTACACCGACGAACCGTTGACGTATGACGAAGCGG
>JABDKS010000961.1 GCA_013002105.1 Pirellulaceae bacterium
GCTCCGGGCATCGTGTCAGTGTTGATCGGACTCAATATCCGGCTCGGCTCACCGAATTGCTCTCAATAGCGAACCTTCAGGTTTTGGTCTTTATTGCCACAGACAAAAAGGTCACCAGTGGCAACCGCGATCGAAACTTTGCAGCCACCGAACCTGTACCGCCGCCCAACCTGGCATCCGAACCGACTTCGTCGAGCAGGATGACCACTTGCCAGGCGCACTTGGGGTGCTCGCAGGCATTCATTTGTTCACGTGATGATGGAACATGGACATCACAGACCATGGACAATCAGGATGATGACGTCGCCCAACAGGCACTGAGCGTCACGGCACAGGTCATTTTTGATCACCCGTTCGCGATTGTGAATGTGTGATCAAAATGTCAGCGGTTTTCTTCTGCCAGCAAACGCGATCGTGGTGATTGAGTCGTCCTCGAGCTGTCGGGCACCGGCCAAGGAGGAAACGGTGGTGCATCGACTCGCGTTCGCACGAACGCGGGATTACGATGTCGCGATGAAGACTTCTTCCCTGGCGATGTGGGCGCTCTTTGACCAAGCGGTGGTGAGCGTCACCCGATTTCTGATCGCAATCATGATCGGAAAGTATGGCTCGGAATCCGAACTTGGTCTCTATTCGGTCGGATTTGGTCTACTGATCGTGATCACGACCGGGCAGGAGTCTTTGTTAACGACACCCTATACCTTTTTCGTTTCCAGGATGAAGGAGGCGCGGCAAAGATCGTATGCGGCTAACACGCTCACAGCGACCTTCATGTATCTCCTGCTGGCGATGATTGTCGTACTGGGCGCGATGTTGTTTACGTGGTTGTTCCGAACCCAAAGCAACTTTCTACCGATTCTATCGGTGCTATTGGTGATCACACCAGTGGCGTTGCTCCGCGAGTTCTTCCGTCGCTGGTTATTCGCCCACATGCGAATTCCATTGGCCGCCGGATTGGACCTGGTGTTCAGCGGAGCACTCTTGACGGGACTATTCGCACTGACGCGTTTCAGCGAAGTGACTGCTGTGAACGCATTTCTCGTTTCGGCTGGGGCGAGTTTGGTTGTGGTTGTGGTTGCGGCCGTCCAATTCCGAGGTGACTTCGAAACGAAAAAAAGTCGCTTTGGGTTGGACACCTATCGAAATCTGCGGTTTGGTCGGTGGACCGCCGGTGCCAGTTTGCTTTCGGCGTGCTTGATGTACTTTTCTCATTGGTATCTCGCACTGAAGCATGGCGAATCGGTTGCGGGATTGTTTGCCGCCTGCATGACGATTGTCTTGCTGGCGAACCCATTCCTGTTAGGGATTTCAAGTTTTCTGGCACCGCGCGCGGCTCGTGAGTTTGCCAATCATGGCAAAGTCGGCGTGAGACGATTGGTGGGAATTTTTCTGGTGATCGTCGCCACGGTGCTGGCACTTTTTAGTCTCGTCATGTTCCAAATTGGCGATCAACTACTTGGATTGTTGTTCAATGCGGGTTTTCAAGGACACCCGATGGCGATTGGAATCCTATCGTTAGCGATGTTAGGGCTGGGAATCAATTACACAGTGGCGTGCGGATTACGTGCCATCGTGCTTCCACAACACGACATGTACGCGTCGGTGATTGGTTTGGGATCCACCGTGATTTTGACGCTGGTGGTTCAGCCGAGCGAGACTGAATCGATGGCGATCTGTTTTGCCATTGGCGTGTGGATGATGGCCGCGTATCGCTTGGCGATGTTCATGCATCTGGTCCGACCAAGTGCTCAGGCCGCCTTAGCAAACTGAAACATGCGTGCACGCTCTGTCAAAACGGAGTCAAGCGGCGGTGCGGTGCAACTTGGCCGGTGGGAACCTTGTCTTTACCCACAAGTCTGCTGATTGATAGCTTTTTTTATTCACCCTCCCACGCGCTAAATCATCCATGTAATAGAGACTTGTTCGTGGGAGGGTCGGCACCGAGCTTTAGCGAGTGTGACGGGGAGGGCGATCAACGTCTTCTGTTCGCCCTCCCCGTTGGCTC
>JABDKS010000962.1 GCA_013002105.1 Pirellulaceae bacterium
ACCACCACGTGCGCCGCGAAATGATTCGTTCATATCGTGCGGCAATATGTGGAAGACTCCGCTGGTGTCTTGATAGATGCTGTAGTCACTCGCCCGTGTCCAATAGCCGTCACTGTTGATCAATGCGACGTCAACTGCCAGGAACCAGAGAGCGCCTTCAATATTTAGGATCGGACTGAGCTTCTCGGCAAGCTGTTCGGTCGGCGTCTCGTTGAGCGTCTTGCATAAAGCGATCAAGTCATTCCAGGAACTTTCGTTATCGGTCGACTTGATTTCGAATCGACTGCGATAGGGTTCGATGTCGTCACCCAAGTACCGCAGACCGCCATCGCCGCGTGGACTACCGGATACTTTCCAGCGTGCGCCGCGTTTGCTCCCGAAGTGCTTCTTGACGAAATCAGAATTGAACTGTTCCACATTGCAGTACAGCCCCCAACTTTCGCCGTTCACGACAACCTTGACGAAGTTTGCTTCAGGCGTCGGAATCTTCTTACCGGCGATTTCTGAATACAGCACAGTGCTGAGCATCGACGGGTCGCCGTTACAGTTAAGTAGATTCAGTGTGCGGTAGCCGTACAAATCCTGCTTCGGATCGGCGTGATCGATGCTGATATTAAATGAGCGTTTCAATCCTTCGGGAATCGAGAAAAATGAAGAGGCTCCGCGGAAACTGACGCCGACGCCAGGATACTTTTTTCCATCCACAGTCAATGTGGCGGGGACTTCAACGTCGGTCGGTTTGAAATCTGCAAGCTCTTTCTCCCAGTCACTATTCTCGAACTCCAGAAACAGCGTGCGAACGATATCACTGTCGTAAAGAGGACGGTCTTTAAACACCTCCGCATCAGCGATCGCGACTTTTTCGCCCGGGACACCTGGCTCCATACTTGGTCCGCGCGGGCCTCGCCGTCCGCCAGTACGACCGCGTCCACCAGGACCGCCGCGGTCGGGTCCGCCCTCGCTCTGAAGCGATCTCCGCGCATCGGCACGTTCCTGTTGATTGAGTCGACCGTCGCCATCGCGATCAAAATCCTTGACCAACTCGCGCGTGGGCTGATTGGGTCCGCCAGGGCCACCTGGGCCCCCCGGTCCTCCACCAAATCCACCTCGACCACCGAAACCACCTGGCGGTTGAGCCGTAAGATCGCTCGCAAAAAAAACGAGCGTTAATGCCCCTAAGAAAACAACCGAATTTCCACGTCGCTTCATACTAACCACCTGGTGCCTATTCGCTCTGATTCGTCGCGAACTTTCATTCGCTCTGTTATCTGTTTGTCAATCAAGTCTGTACAAACCCCGTGAACGCCCAAATGGAACGCGCACAAAACGAAATAACCGTAATTTTTCGCTCTCACGTTTCGCCGCGAGCGGTTGTCACACCTAGCGGGACGATCACAACGCTGGGTTTATTAGCCCATTTGGTGCTTGATTCTAGCAGCAATCGGGTGGTCCGATTGGCTCGGTCCGATGGTTTTCACCTCGAAGCTGCGTGGTGCGACTCCGTAATCGCCGATGACAATAAAATCGCGGATGACAATAACCGAAACGAAACACGTGAATCATTCATCGAGTCGCTAGAATTGATGTCGCCAACCGCTTGGCAACCATGAGGCCCCTAACAAATCCAATCATGTCGACCCGTCCAATGCTGCGAGCCCTAATCGATAGAAACATCAATCGTCGTCAGTTCGCAACTTATAGCTCTGCTGCAATCGGTGCGACCTGGTTGCAGAGTCATGGTCGGGCCGCGGCCGAAATTCCAAGTGTTGCAGAAAAACGTCTCGTTCGTTTGGGACTCAATGCGTTGGCACGAGCGCCCGAAATGAACTACTTCGCGGACGGGCATCGCGGTGCAGCGATGATTTCGGCTCATCTGTTGTGTGTCGATCATGACCTGGACGATGAGACAACCACTCGGATTGTTCAGCTTTTCGATTTGAATTGGGCATCGACCAAACTTTGCAGTCCCTTTCCGCAATCCGATCCTGATCCGAAGGCGATTGAGAAGGTTGGATTGGCGTTGGCGGATGGATCCGGCGTCCTTCGCGAAGTCGGGCACGATGCCATTTTTGCAATGCACGCTATTAAGGCTTTCCGGATGATCCCCGAAGCGGCAACGCCGCAGCGCGTCGATGGTGTTTGTAATTTAATTCGTTCGTTCAAACCTTGGCGCGATATCGAACCCGCAGATGATGTTGATCCGCCACCTTTCACGGACGAAGTTGCCGCGGCAAGATTCATACTGACTGAAGCCAACAATGCGATCGATCGTTTCATGGGATTTGGTCAAGGGTTCGCAGGTCACATGTTGACCTTCGGACAGGCGCTGGTCGAACTCGCTGCGATGGGGGACGTTGAGTGGGCCGAAAGTTGCCGGACCGCGTTTCGCAAATACGTTACGGTTACCAGAAACGGTCCCGAACCTGACGCAAGGAAGATCAAGGACCACAAACCGAGCAAGCTCCGTCCCAAGGACACGGCCTATTGGCAACAACGCGGTGACAAGACATTAGGCATCGGACACGTGTTCAAATATCCGTACGGTTACTACGATCTTATGGCGCGTGCCAACGATCCCGCATTGGCTCGTCAATTCGACGCCAAAGCCCATCTGCTGTTTTGATCAGATCGTACGACGATCCGGTCGCAAAATTGAATTAATGAATCGACAGGAAACATCTGATCAGCCGATCGCTGTCGCACCAGAGTTGGGCAGCATAACCGCGGCAATTCTTTGAACCACCTTTGAAGATAGAGATGTCGTGTGGTTCAAACCACGTATTTTTTGTCACCGATTCGCGCTGAAGTTATCGTAGTTGTGATCGAATCACCAACCAATGACGTAGACTTCATGGCGAATTTGTCTTGACAGATGTGAGATTCATTGAACACCAGAATACTTCTGGACGTCCATTTTCTTTTCCCACGCGATCAGCTTCTGCGTAAGTCTCGTCACCATGGCAGGTTGTTCCAAGGCGAGATCATTGTTTTCGGCTTCGTCATGGGCGATATTGTAGAGAGCCACTTTTCCGCTCCGATAGGCCCAAAGTTTCCAATCGCGTTCGCGTACCGTTGCATACAGATCTTGATAAGCACGATATCCAAAGAGGGGCTCACCCCTATCAAGCGTGGAGTTGTTTCGGATCACGCTGACGAGTGACACACCGTCAAGGTCGGTGTACTTGGATGGATCGCCACCAGCAATTTCGATCAGCGTTGGAAATAGATCGGTCGATTGCACCAGAGAATGGTTGGTCGTTTTCGGCTTTGTAACGCCCGGCCAATGGATCATCATCGGCACTCGCGCGCCACCTTCACCTAACGTGTCGACGCGTTTGCTGCCACGCAGCGGCAGGTTCTGATACCAACTGCCTTGATCGGACAATAAAATCACGACCGTGTTTCTGTTCAGTTCATTCTTTGCCAATGCATCGCGGATTCGCCCCACCGATTCGTCGACCGCTTTGACTTGAGCGGCGTAGATCGCATCGACTTCGTCATGCCCTTTCTCCAAGAAGTGATTCACCAGATCGGTGCGCCCCACCGGCGGTCGGTGAACGTTGTAGTACCACATCGATAACATGAATGGCTGATCGCGGTCATAGTCATCGATGAAAGCAACCGATTGATCGGTAAGCGTATCGGTCAAATAGCGCGACTTTTCATCCGCCAGGACGTCCGAGTTTTTGAAGAACGGTGGATAGTAGGATTTTGGATGGCCCGCGTTGCTGGTTCCAATTTGTCGATCAAAACCTTGCTGAATCGGATGATACGGTTCGTGACCGAGATGCCATTTACCGCAAAACTGGTTGTAGTATCCGAGTTCCTTTAACGCTTCGGCGTAACTGGTGTGTTCCAGCGGCAGCCAATTTCGACATGGAAAATGAGCCGGATCGCCATCCCACAGATTGAATTCTTCGTCGGTTCGACCGTAGCTATCGAACCCATGTTTCGGGTCGTTGGGGATGTGGCGAACGATTCGCAATCGAGCGGGATGCTTCCCCGTCAGTAACGTGGCTCGACTGGGACTGCAGGTTGGACTCGCGATGTAGGCACGCTGGAAATCCAAACTTTCACTCGCCAATCGATCGATGTGGGGTGATTCGAACTTTGAATTGCGGTACCCAAGGTCGTGCCAGCCCAGATCGTCGACAAAGAACAAGACGATATTGGGTGGTGTGTTTGGCGTGGACTCCGATTCCTTTGCCTGTGGAGCAGACCCGCTGATTGAGATCAAGAGCACAGAGGCGAGTAGTGTTTTCTTCGCCATAGATGACAGCACCATTTTTCT
>JABDKS010001038.1 GCA_013002105.1 Pirellulaceae bacterium
CCTCCAGCGTGTGTAGGTCGTCCAAACGCTTGATGAACAGCAGGAAAGTAATTTGCTCAATTACTTCAATAGGATTGGAAATTCCACCCGTGAAAAACGCAAGCCAGATGGCGTCGATTTTGCTTCGTATTTGACCTGTTATCACTCGCGGCTCCTTCGACGATCCGACGGCATGTTGTTTATCTAGGTTTCGACTTTGTCGTAACTACAGGCTTCGCCGCTTTGTTCAGGAACTTGTCCAAGTCATCACGTCGAAACAAGCGATATCCGTTTGCTGGGTTTCGGCTCATTGGAATCGCACCGTCCTCCGCCCACTTACGCAGCGTGTTCTGGGCGACGCCCAATATCTCAGCCGCTTCAGCTGTTTTCACATACTCACTCAACTTCGGCATTGAATCGCTCCCAAGGTTTGTGACGTTTCACGCCCGCAAGTGGAAGTCTATCAAAGTCTGCAGTGCCGCGATAGAATCTAGAAAACGAATGTGAGCATCGTGTACTGGCCGATGATGGATCCTTTTGATTTCGTCAAACACTCTCGCTGACCACTCCTATTGAGTGGCAGAAACCAGTCAACAAACTTGAAGTTTTGCGAGAGCGAATCGACGCTTTCCACAAGTGACTTAGCGAGCTTGATGATTGTTGGCTCGATGGGAAAGCCGAAATCCAACCCAGATCGCAAATTGGCAGCAAGGCTTTACTGGAATAGGCGCGATACTGCGTTGAATTTGGCGAATCAATGTCGCTCGGCGTAGCCGTTTACCACTCGTACCTGTTGCTTATCCGTGATCAGCGGGTTTCGTGCGACTGACGTTTTGCATCAGCCATCGGGTAAATCGACGTACGACGTCGGCGACTAAAAACACGCCGGCAACTACCACGCCGGCGCAGTAACCGAGTATCGCTCCGAAAAACAAGATGGCGAATGCAACACCCGGCGTTAACCAAGCGATCGGGAGCGACGCCGGCGACTGATTGGCCAACATCGCGGCGAAGTAGATCGCGCAACCGGTGGCGATAGCTGCCCATCTGGCATACCGCTCGGGAACCAGCATCTGCACGATCGCGACGATGGTCAACACACCAATGATGCTGGCCTGAACGATGACCGGGGCACCAAAGGCTTGCATCGCTCCAAACAGGGCGGCATACGCAAACGTAACGACGAATACGGTCGCCAGGTCAAATCGCTGCGGCGCTTTGTAGATCGTTTCATATGGCGACGGTGCCGGTCCGACAGGAGCGACGGGATCGGTCGAAACCTGCGCGAATGTTCGCGTCGATGACTGGTCATCATCATTCGATGAGGTGGGGGGAGTTTGCGTCAACGAGAGGCCTGTCGAAATAAACGGTGGGGGCCGATTTCCCTGACGACCCAATTTCAGATAACGTGTTTATCCTAACCCTTTTCACATCCGGCGACCTGACCGCTTTTTCCTATCGCATTACGATCTGGCGAACCGAACAAACCAGGCCCACCGATTCAATCAGCGAACCAATCCGATGACCGACCCGCAGAAACGACCCTGGGTTCTGGCCGAAAACACTTATAGCGACATCCGCGATGCTGACATTCAGGTCGCCGTGATCGCGCTGGGTGCGACCGAGCCGCACAATTTGCATCTGCCCTATGGAACCGACGTGTTCGAGGCGACCGTGTTGGGCGAAAAAGTTTGCCAGCACGCCTATCAACGAGGTGCCAAGGTAGTGCTCCTGCCAACGATACCGTTCGGCGTTCAGACGAACATGCGTCGACTGCCACTAGCGATCAACGTCAATCCGGCAACGCTGGATGCCTTCTTGACCGATGTCGTGCGGTCGCTGCGAAATTCAGGTATCAACAAGATTCTGTTACTGAACAGTCACGGCGGCAATGATTTCAAACCGCTACTGCGTACGCTTGCCGGTGATGACATTCAGATCTTTTTGTGCGATTGGTTTCGAATGGTCAGCGATGTGTACGCGACCATCTTTGACCAGGCAGAGGACCACGCCGGTGAAATGGAAACATCGCTGTTGCTTGCGTATTTTCCGCACCTCGTGCAGAAGAATCCCGACGGTAGTTTGATTGCCGATGAAGGGGCGGTTCGCAAAACGTCGTTTGAAGCGGTCAACGAGGGCTGGGTGCAGATCACGCGTCGCTGGGATTTGTTGACAACCAACTGTGGGTCCGGAAACCCGCATGCGGCCACAGCCGAAAAGGGCGAACGAATCACGTCGGTGATCGTCGATCGGCTCTCCACATTTTTGCTCGAACTTTCCGATGCTACGCTCAGTGATTCGTTCCCATTCGATCTAGGCGAATCACAACGCTAATCCGCGAGCCAAAGCTCTGCTGATGGGTGCTGGCGATCAGCACCCTGCTTCGTTCGACGGCGGTGAAACCCTGTTTCACGTCGGTGTCATTTGGTTGGCAATGCAAACGGAATTTCGGCATCTTTGGCGGAAACGATGCGTCGGATCCCCTGTGCCCGTATCGCACCGGACGATGCGTCCACATTTTGACTTTAGTTCGTGGTCGACTTTGCCGATTCTTAGGATTATTAGGGGGGCGAGTTTTGCATGCGATTTGTTTGCGCTCGCCGGAAAGACAATTCTCTGTTAGGCGATTGCCGGAATCCATCATGCGTATCACGCTAGCGCGCAGTTTTTGCGCTGCCACTCTATCGGCCCTTTGCATTCTCAGCACCAACCCTGCATCGGCTCAACGGCCGGTGGTTCCCGGAACGGGATCCGAAATCGTGGGTGTCGCCGATGACTTCGAGGACCCCAATTGGGGATACATTCCACGAAATCCCAAGAGCACCGAGGACATCGACGAAAACCAACGTGGTCCGATGGGCCGCAGCACCAATGGTCGTTGGTACGAAGGCATCAAACGCGGTCATCCCGATGTTGTCAAACGCGTTCCAACGCCAGCGGGTGGATTGCCGGGCAGCGAGGGCGCTTTGTTGATGCGATCGATGTTCACCGGTCTGCCAAACTCGCCCAGCTACAAAATGCACCAGGACGATTTCGTCGCAAATGTGCAATACCGAATTCGCCGACGGATTAACGTTTCGGAAGTACCCAGCGTGACCACACGGGTCTTTTTGCCACCAGTTGATCAATGGGAGAACCGCAGTGGACCACACTTTGGATTTCGCTTGGCGCTCGAAACGACCGCGATGACCGAACAGGAAGTGGGACGCGGTATCTTTAAACGCAAGAAGATGGAGATGGGCAACGAGATCTATTGGCCTGGAATGTTCGTCGAATTCGAGAACAAGGATCAGACCGGTCGCGAAGACGACTACGCCTACTTGCGAGTTCGTAGTAACCGTCGTGGTGGCGATTTCCGCGGGCCACAAATTACGACCACGGGTTGGTGGA
>JABDKS010001051.1 GCA_013002105.1 Pirellulaceae bacterium
CACCGGCGACGTCGCAGCGGGCAAGAAGATCTTTACCAAGAATTGTGCTAACTGTCACATGCACAGTGGCGAAGGACAAAAGGTCGGGCCGGATCTAACTGGGATGGCTGTTCACCCCAAAGCTGAATTGCTAACCCACATCTTGGATCCCAACCGCGACGTTGAAGGCAATTATCGTGTGTACACGTTATTGACGACCGATGGGTCCGTGGTAAATGGACTGCTGGCATCAGAATCGAAAACGTCGATCGAGATGTACGATTCTCAAGGCAAAAAGCAGATCGTCTTACGCGAGGATGTCGAGCAGTTGCGGGCGTCTGCCAAGTCGCTGATGCCCGAAGGATTCGAGAAACAGATTCCCGAGAAGGACATGACCGATCTGCTGGAATTCTTGACCGCTCGAGGGCAATATGTGCCGGTTGATCTGTCCAAGGTAGCGACAATCGCCAGCGACCGCGGCATGTTTTACAGCAAGCAGGGAATGGCCGAACGTCTGATTTTTCCCGACTGGACACCCAAGACATTTAAGAAAGTCCCGTTCACGTTGACCGATCCGCAGGACGGCAAGGTTCCCAATGTGATTTTGTTGCACGGTCCGATCGGTCCGCTCACGCAACCGATGCCAAAATCTGTGACGATTCCCTGCAACGGGCGCGTGCGTGCGGTTCACCTGCTCAGCGGCGTCAGTGGCTGGGGATTCCCCGGCGCGAGCCAAAAAACAGTTTCCATGATTGTTCGTCTGCACTATCAGGACGGTCAGAGCGAAGACCATGAGCTGATCAACGGCGAACACTTTGCCGACTACATCGGTCGGGTGGATGTGCCCAAGAGTGAGTTCGCTTTTGCGTTACGCAATCAGCAGATTCGATATTTGGCGGTCTATCCCAATCGTCAAGAGCTGATCGAGACGATCGAATTTGTCAAAGGTCCTGACCGCACGGCACCGATCGTGATGGCTGTCACGCTGGAATCAGCCGGCGAGTAGTCCACGGCCTGGACGCCTGGCAGATCGACGCGACCCACCGTAGGCAATCCTGGGCGTGTATGATGTCACCCCCGACAGCGCGGGCGATCGAAGGATCGCGCCGTTGGCACCGGTTGAGCGGCCGCGTCGGGTGTCGCTGACAAAATCATTCGTCCACCCATCTGATGCTGCAAGAGTCACCATGCGTTGTTTGATCGTTGCGATTTCGTTGATGTTTGCCGGATACGCTTTTGGTCAGCGGGAGGCGGATCCGATCCGCTTGACACACGGCCCGATGTTGGGGCAGGCAACGGCGACATCGATGGCCGTCTGGGTGCGTACGTCCACGCCGGGTGATTTTTCGGTGCATTATGGTACCGATCCCGATCAGTTGGATCAGGTCAGTGAAGTGGCAACGACGACCATTGATCACGACAATACCGGCGTGGCGCAGTTGCAGGAATTGAAGCCCGACACTCGGTACTACTACCACGCCTGGGTCAATGATCGGCCCCACGGATTGCCGGGCAGTTTTTTGACGTTGCCCAGTGCGGAACTGTCACGCAATGCGGAGTTCAACCCGAAGGGGTTGTTCAACTTTCGATTCCAAATCGGTTCCTGTGCCAATCAGAACCCGATACACGGAAACGGTCATCGTTCGACAACTTACGAACATCTCAACGCCGATTGGGCCGACAAGGTTCATTTCCACATTATGAACGGTGATTGGTTGTACGAAGAACTGCGTCGTTACCCGCCCGAGGCGTGGCGTTTGACTCAGAACGTCGCCACCTTTCCGCTGGTTGTCAATGTCATGCCCACGGTCGTCGGCGTTTGGGAAAACTACAAGCTCTATCTAAGCCGCGGCGTAGAATTGGCCAAGTGGCATCGCAACGTGCCCAGTTACTTCACCTTTGATGATCACGAACTGGTCAACGATATCTGGGGGTCCTCCGAGGCCGGGAAGCGGCATCGTCGAACGGTTTTTCGCGATATTGGTACCTATGCCTGGCATGACTACCTGGGTTGGGCCAACCCGAAAGAATTCGACCATCCGATCCACTTTGGAAAAGGATCGATGCGTGCCGGCAGCGATCTGCTGAATGATACCGATGTCGACTTTACTAAGTTGCCGTTGTCAGAGATGACAAATTTGCACGTGCACTGGGGGACGCCCGAAGCGGGGGTCAACGACATGCAGTACGACAACGACGCGGGCAACAAGAACTCCTACGTCTACGATATAGTCGAAGTTGTCGATAAACATACGTTGCGACTGCACATGCCGGCCAAAGTCGACGATCCGGAACTGAGCTACTCGATTGGACGCCGCAGTTATGGCAAGTTCCGAGTCTCCAACTGCGAGTTTTTTCTGATCGATACTCGTGGCGATCGGGACATGCATGATGTCACGCAACGCGATAAACCGGGCGTTTCGATGTTGGGAAAACCGCAACGAAAGTGGTTATTGAAATCAATGCGTGAAAGTGATGCCGACTTTTTCTTCGTCGTTTCGACCGTACCATTTATGATCCCCCACAGCGGTGCCGGCGGATTCGAAGCCGATGCGGCGAACAAGGAGGAGGCGTGGACGGGATTCTTTGACGAGCGTGAGATGCTGATCGACGAGTGGGACAAGATGGGCAAAAAAGTGTTTGTCATGACCGGCGACCTGCACAATAGTTTTGCGATCAAGGTCACCAACAACGTTTGGGAGTTTTGTTGCGGCCCACACAACAGCGTCAACCACGTTCCAAAGAATGACGAAAGCGATCGTCCGGCGACTGGCAAGTTCCAATTCGGTCCGCGCGAGTGCGATATCCGGTGGAGTAGTTACATTCTGCCCGATCTGCCACGACTCGAACGCCTGTACCCGTACTTTTGCGTCGTGCAAGTGAATAACGTCTTTAACATGCCGCAAAAACAGGGCGGCAAACGACTGGTTGCATATCCCCATCCGCAAATCGTATTCCAATATTACGATGGCAAAACCGGTGAACTGGCCTACGCCGAATCGATCTCACTGGATCGTTGATCAAAAAGGCCAGGCCGCGTTGGCGCTGACGTTTGTCACTTTTGGCTGTGTTGGGTTGCCGATCGCAGACTGCGCAATGAATTCTGGAACGAATAGAACGTTCGCGGCCAGGGTGCACCGGCAGGCAAGTTCAACGACAAACAATGAAGCGATCCCTGTAACGCTTTCATCGATGTCATGTCGATCGTTCGCACCTCGTAGCCAGGTAACAGGCGACGGTAGGTGGCAATGGCATTTTGTACGATTCGTTGATCGTCCGATTCGAAGGTCGGCATCAGCACTAATCGGTTGGCCATGATGATGTTGGTGTAGGGACTCCAGTAAGTGCCCTCACGTGTGGGCACGGGGAAGCGATGGACCTGCAACGACTTGCCGCGAGCACCCGTTAGCTGTAACCGCTGCAATTGCTGTGCGTTGCGATCCAGAATCGCCGCGTTGATCGGATCTCGTCTCGCGTCGACTTGCGCAACGAGCACCCGATTGGCATCCAAAAAGGTCACAAACATGTCGGCGTGTTTCGTCGCCTCGTTTTG
>JABDKS010001060.1 GCA_013002105.1 Pirellulaceae bacterium
GTCGATTCGGTCGATGGCGGACAGACGGTGGATGCGACGGGCACGGTGATTTTCCCCGGCGGCGTCGATGTACACACTCACGTCGCGGGCGGGTCCATCAATTTTGCTCGCGCGATGACCCCCGAAGACCATCGTCGCACCCAAGCTTTTATTCAATCCAAAACCATCCGCAGTGGGATCGGCGGGATGGCGCCGACCACGTTTGCCACCGGTTACTTGTACGCCGGAATGGGCTTCACGACCGTCAACGAAGCCGCGGTGCCGGTTCTGTCGGCGCGTCACACCCACGAAGAACTCGCTGACATCCCGATCGTCGACAAAAGCTGCTTGGTCCTGATGGCCAACAACGAAATCCTGCTTGATCTGATCGAAAAGGGCGAAAAGGAACGTGCCAAACAGGTCCTCGCCTGGTACGTCAACGCGGCCAAGGCTTACGGCGTCAAAGCGGTCAACCCCGGCGGAGTCGCAGCCTGGAAATACGGCAAAGACGCCAAGCAACTGACCGAGCCCATCTCGGGATATCAGGAACTGACACCGGGAAAGGTCGTCACAAATCTTGCGCAAATGGTCGACGAACTCGGACTCCCGCATCCAATTCATCTTCACTGCAATAACCTCGGTGCGCCAGGGAACATCACAACCACCTTGGAGACGATGAAACATCTCGAAGGCCGGCGTGCCCACTTGGCTCACCTGCAGTATCACGCCTACGGCGGCGATGATTGGCACACGATGAAATCCGAAGCGGCGCAGTTGGCCGAGTATTTCAATGCACACCCCAACATGACAACCGACGCTGGTGCCGTTCTGTTTGGCGATACGGTCACCATCACAGCCGATGGTCCTTGGCAACATTTGCTGTACAAGTTGACCGGCCGCAAGTGGGGCAATCTGGATGTCGAAAATGAAACCGGCTGCGGAATCGTCCCCTACACGTACAAGCCCAGCAATCTGGTCAACGCCGTGCAGTGGGCCGTTGGCTTGGAGCTTCTGCTGCTGATCGATGATCCCTGGCGTGTTTTCTTATCAACCGACCATCCCAACGGGGCGTGTTTTTGGCGATATCCCGAGATCATCAAACTGTTGATGTGTGCCGATTTTCGCAAGGAGTGTATGAGTAAGCTCCCGGCTAAAATCATGAGCCGCATTACTTTGCCCGAAGTGGACCGCGAATACACGCTGTACGAAATCGCGACGATCATGTCGGCCGGCCCGGCCCGTGCACTTGGACTGACCCAAAAAGGCGACCTGGGGATCGGCAAAGATGCGGACATCGTGATCTACAACACTGACGACGATGTCCAGCGGATGTTTGGCCATCCACGGTACGTGTTCAAGGGCGGCCAGATGGTGATCGAAGACGGCGATATTCGCGAGACACCGATGGGCCGAGAATTTTTGGTTCAACCGCACATGGAACCCGGTACCGAAGAGTTCATGCGGCCGTTGTTCGAAGACTTGTACACGATGCAATTCGATAATTATCCGGTCGAAATGGAACGCATCGAGCACCCGGACATTCGGGAGTGCAAGAGCGCCCAATGAGCACGATCACGCTGAATTTGCGGCAGCAGCCGACCGTCGCGTTGGAGGCCGAAGTCATCTCGCCCGATGCCATGGCGGATTTGTCCCATGCCGACATCTGCGCGCTGAAGGTCTATCACGGCAAACGTGTGTGCCGGCTGGATGAATTTTTTGACATCGACGGCGAGCGTTCCGATACGCTCGAGATCAACGGCAATTTGCATCGTGTTCGCATGATGGGACGTGGAATGACCCGCGGCCAAATGACCATCAACGGAAATGTCGGGATGCATCTTGGCTCCCACATGTCGGGTGGCAAGATCAACGTCGATGGCGATGCCGGCGATTGGATCGGCGCGGAAATGACCGGGGGTTTTATCCGCGTCCGCGGTAACGGCGGTGGACAAATCGGGGCTGCCTATCGCGGGTCGCTAGCGGGAATGCGAGCCGGTACGATCATCATTGACGGAACCGCGGGTATAGAAATCGGCATGCGAATGCGACGCGGCACGATCGTCGTCGGCGGAGTGGTTCGTGATTTTGCCGGGCTGCAAATGAAAGGTGGCACCATCGTGATGCTCAGCGGCGCAGAAATCCGCACGGGAGCCTGGATGAATCGCGGTACGATCATTTCCCTGAAACCGTTGCAGTTGATGCCCACGTTCGCCTACAGTGGCAATTACAATCCAACTTTCATCAACGTCTACGCCAAACACCTTTCGCCGCACGGCATCAAAATCCCGTATGCGGCAAGCGACGGCAGCTATGATCGATACTGTGGTGACATGGGCGTGACGGGAAAAGGCGAAGTGCTGGTGTGGAACGAAAAATAGTAACCGGCGTCTCCGTTGACATGATCTACCGCGGAACGTTTCCACAAGAGCGTTGCACCCATGCAATCCAAAATCGCGTTTGCCGAATCGGACCCTGACGATCAGCGGATCGCAGCGGCAATTGAGCGTTATCAAGAGCACGGCGTCCTCTGGATCGAAGATCTCTTCTCGCGTGATTACATTCGCGAAATTGCGGAATACTATCACGAAAAATACACGTGCCTGAGCAAGTCGCAGTTGGAATCGCGATATGCGAAAGTCGGCGATCGACGGTACATGATTTCGGTCAATGTCAAAGGACCGTTGAATTGTCCGGCTCTGTACGCCAACCATCGACTCATGCCGATCTTACAAAATTTGCTCGGCCCGCAATGCGTGATTTCCAGTTTTGGATCGGTGATCGCCTTCCCCGGTGCTGCAGCCCAAAACGTGCACTTCGATTACCCACCATTGTTTGAATGCGAAGAAACTTGCGTATCGCTACCGCCGCACGCGATCACCTTGGTCGTTCCATTGATCGACCTCACGGCCGAAACAGGATCCACAGCCGTCTGGTTTGGTTCGCATCGGCGACTCGGCGCGCGCGACGAACTGCAGCGACTTGCTCAATCGGGATCGCTCGATGGCAGTGTCTGCCAAAAACCAAAAATGGGCGATGCATTCTTGATGGACTTTCGCATGATTCACGCGGGCACACCCAACATTGGTGATCAGGCACGACCGATTTTGTACATTGTCTACAGTCGACCCTGGTTTCGCGAAGACTTGAATTTCACCGAACAACCGCCAATCGCGATCACCAAAAAACAACTACGAAAAGTTCCGAAAAAATGGAGACACGTTTTTGCGTTTTCGCGGACATAAAACCGATCCGCTTGTCGGTGTTTGGGGTTAACAAAGGGCAACGGCATTCTCCAACTCGTCGTCTTATCCAATCATCCGTTGATACGACCTACTCTGTTCAAGCCAATCTCAATGATGCCTTCCATCACAAAATGGCTCTGCCTGATCGCAATTCTGGCAGGGACGAGCGTTGAAATTGCCCAAGCCCAGCGTCGACCGAATCGATCGGACGCGCGAGGCGGACCATCACGTGGAACCGAGGGTGGTCGCCGCAGCGGATCACCGACACCCAATAGCGATCCAACCGCCACGGTTTCGCCCCTTCCAGTTGGTGAATCCGGCATCGCTTGGTATTCGACGTGGGAAACCGCCAGCAAAGAAGCCATTCGCAGCAATCGCCCCATCCTGTTTATCTCCGCTGCTTCTCAGTGCGGCGGCGTCCCGGGCGTTTTCTGACCGGGCTACACCAACATGTCGAACCGTGTGTTCGGCGACAAAGAAATCATCGAAGCCTCACGTCAGTTTGTTTGCGTTCGCCCGGACTCGTACGAAAGCGAAGCGAATCAGGAGCTTGTGCGAGCGTTGCTGCGTGGCACCATGCAAAACACAGCATTCTGTTTGCTGTCACCTGACGGGAACGAAAGACTCTCCCGCAGCGGTCGCAGCTTCGGCGATGACATTGGCGGAGCGAGTGGACTCGATCGCGTTGCACTGCAGTTTCGCTCCAAAGGTGACCCGCTCGATGCGCTAACACCAGATTTCCATAGTTTCCGAATGGCACTGAATATTTCGGCAGCAGACTCACGGGTACTCGTGCTGATTTCCGCGCCGGCGGATCAGATCGGTGACGCTGAGAAACGAATGCGTTCGGTGGCGTGGAATGACGACATCGTGGGCCGGTTCCACTACGATTTTGAATCGAATGCTGCCAAGTTTATCAAGCCGCTCGGCCTACGGAACACGAAATCCGATTCCGGCATCTACCTGGTCGATCCCGACCGGTTTGGCGTTTCAGGACAGGTCGTCCAGCGTCTACCAATCGATGTCGACAACGAGAAACTGATCGCGGCGATGAAGACCGCCAATTCGCAGTATGCGAAAGTCACCGAACGAAAGATCTATTCTCAGCACGTCGCCGAAGGTCACCGCAGCGGATACTTTTTTGAGATGGCGATGCCGTATGGCGAAGACCGAAATGGGGACGGCGTGCCCGATCCAGATTCGGCTCGGAAATTCGATTCAGCAAAAAGCCAATCGTTGCGAACCGGCAATTACTATCCGGACAATTCGGAGTTGTGACACTCAATCCGTACTCGCCACCATCGTCGGTCACGCCGCACGACAAACGCGCTGGGCCGAACAGGCGATTTCGACTCGTCTTTTTTCTTAGCCTCGCCGCTATGTTTGCTGTGAATCTGGCGAGACTCTGGTGGACTTGGAGCCCCAACGCGGTGGCGGGCTGCGAACAAGTCGGTTTTCCGTTCGTGATGCTTCAGCACACCTGGCCACCGTTCACAGAAACGTTCTATCGGCGGGCTTTTCTGGCCGATTTGGCAATCGCGGTCGCCGTTTCCTACATCGCCGCTCGCACGCTGGGCGGGTCCGGCGGTCGCGGCTAAAAGAGCGTTTTTGCGGTACCGCACCGGCTGCTACAATGGGGATCCCGCCTTTGCGACCGGTTCCCCCGCGTCGTCTCACTGCCCACCACGAGTGATCCGCCGAGCAGCCTGCCATGCGATTCGCCCTCTTACTGTCTTGCCTGTGTTGGCTCGCCAATTGCCACGCGACCGAACCGACCGGCGCCGCAAAGGGTCACTCACCAGCACCCGACCCGATAGCGTTTTGGACGTTCGATCAAATTCCTGAGGGCGATCCGACCGGTCAAGTCAAGATCGTGACTTCGGAATTGACGTCGCCATCTTTCCCCGATTTTCCCGAAAGTAATTCCGTACTGTCGCTCGCCGCGCCGTCGTATGTCCAAATCCCATCGGTCGACGACGACCGGTTCGATTTTGACAATGGCGATTGGATCACGGTCGAATCCTGGGTCAATCCGCGATCGCTTGCTGAAAATGCCTACATCGTCTCGAAAGGACGAACAGGCACATCGGGGCGGACAAGCATCGATCAAAACTGGGCCGTGCGATTACGCAAGCGAAGTGGCGAAGCGTGTTTGAACTTTCTCTTCCGCAGCCAGGACAATGATTCCACACCCGGCGACTGGCATCGATGGACCAGTACGAACGGATTCGGAATCGACAGCGGATGGCACCACATCGCCGTCTCGTATCAATTCGGCAACCCGAAAAGCATCATCGGTTTTGTCGACGGCAGACCGGTTAAAGGCACCTGGGACATGGGTGGTGCAACGGAACAACCGCCCATCCAGTCCGAATCCCGTGTTTGGATCGGATCAGCAATGAACGGCAATAGAGGGAATTCGTTTGACGGCCAAATCGATCAACTGGCCATCTATCGAACGAACGTTCCTGAGCAGTTCCTCCAATCACGCTACAACTACAAGCCTCAGCCAATCCAACGGCCCGAGATCCCGCCGCAAAAAATCTTGGTGCAACTGCTCGGGCCGATCAGTGCGATCGGCGAGATCCCGGCCCGCTTGAACCAAACCCCCAGAAAGCAATGGACGCAGGATGCAATGGCATTCACACGATTGCCGTTTAACTACGATTCGTGGGGTGTGCGCGACGACTGGACCCAGGGCGATGCGAAATCGATGGTCGTTCGAGCGTGGGCGAACGTGCACCTGGAGCCGGGCGACTATCAGATCATGGTCCGCTCACGCAGTTTTTCGCGACTGCTGATTGACGGTCAAGCGATCGTCACGACGCCGAAACAAGTCAATCGCGGTGGCGCTCACCACGTTGTTGACCCGCTACCGAACGTGCCCGTTGATGGGATGCGTCCGCATTTCATGAGTGACCACGAACGAATCGTCTCCTTTCACAGTGATGGCGGCACGCAGGAGTGGATGTACGAAGCAATCGTGGGCGGACCCAACTATCGACTGGAATTTGGCGAAACCTCCGTAGCGATCGCGCGGACGGACGAAATGTTCCACCTCGTCTCTGATCGCCACACGTTCCCGCTCACCGACGATGGCTGGAACCAATTCTCCCAACGCCAACGTGCCATGTTGGATCAACTCGATCGCCGCACGCGCCAAAAACTTGCGAGCCAACAGTCCCAATACTGGAACCAACGTCACACCTATGCCAAAGAACATCTGATCAGCGACCAACAGCACACGGACATTGATTCAATCATCCAAAGCCGAATCGACGCCGAAAACACGCGGCGATCCAATACGGAACACGCTGGCCAGGCGGACACGCTTTACACAGATCGGGTGCAGCCAATTCTGCGACGCCACTGCGCTCGCTGTCATGACGACAAACAACAGGGCGAATTGCGAATTTTTGATCGCAAGAACCTCTTGTCCGGCGGCGAATCGGGCGACGCTGCGATTATTCCAGGTGATCCCGACGCTGGGTATCTGATCGAATTGATCACGGCCGAGCCCGATGAATACCGCATGCCGCCCAAAGGTGACGGACTCACCAAAGAGGAAGTCGCGACGGTCAAGAAATGGATCGCCGACGGTGCAACCATGCC
>JABDKS010001067.1 GCA_013002105.1 Pirellulaceae bacterium
ATACAAGGTGACCGTATTACTGGGGACGCCGACATTTCTGCGCGGCTATCTTCGCCGCGTGGAACCGGAGCAATTTTCGCACTTGGACGTGGTGGTGGTCGGTGCCGAAAAGATGCCGGCCGATCTGTTCGAGGCGTTTGAGAAAAAATTTGGTGTCAGACCGGTGGAAGGTTATGGGGCCACTGAGTTGAGCCCTCTGGTCAGCGTGAACATTCCCCCAAGCCGATCCAATGCCAAGTTCCAACCTGATCGAGTCGAAGGCTCCGTGGGTCGACCCCTGCCCGGAATTGCCGCGCGAGTTGTCTCGCCAGATACAGGCGAAGAACTCATTGCGGGCGAGGACGGGATGTTGTTGGTCACCGGCCCGAACGTGATGAAAGGCTACGCCAATCGCGACGACTTAACGGCCAAAGCCATTCACGCTGGTTGGTACGAGACCGGTGATATCGCGCACGTTGATGACCAAGGGTTCTTGCACATCACGGGACGATTGAGTCGCTTTTCGAAAATCGGCGGTGAAATGGTGCCGCATATTCGGATCGAAGAGGAACTGTGCAAACTCCTTTGCGAAGGAGAGGACGACGAAGAACTCCGTGTTTGTGTAACGGCCATCCCCGACGCCAAAAAAGGAGAAAGGTTGATCGTGTTGCACAAGGAGACGTCGAAGTCGGTTGACGAATTACGCGATGGATTAAAACAGGTCGGGCTGCCGAATTTATTCATACCCAGCAACGATTCTTTTTTTGCGGTAGAAGAGATTCCCATGCTGGGTACCGGTAAACTGGATCTAAAACAGGCACGAGAAAGGGCCGCGGAACTCGCGGCAAAATGAGTCTCTCCGAACGCGATTGGGCTAGAATGAGGCGACCCCTCACCGGACACCTGGCTTTGGTTGCCCATGACCGATTGTTTCCCTGATACCGACCGACGTTGCCCCCAAGCAATACGTCTCGAAGCAGTGCGTCCCGAAGCAATACGTCTCGACGACGTGAGGGGCTTGGCCTGTAATCCATATCCTGGTGGCAACCGGCGATCGCTTGGCCTGTGCCGGCCTGCCAGGCTCATCGCGTCAATCGGCTTGATCACATTGATGCTGCCAGCGGTCATCACAACTGGCCAAGAAACGCCGAACGCTACAAAGCATTCACAGGTCGCCGGTGAACCGCAATCACAGCCGCGATCCAATCGGCCGACGGCACCCCCGGGCCAGGCGGTGCCGGATCGCGCGGCCGTTCTGGAGGTATTAGAAAAATTTTCCAGCCGTAGTTTTCGCGTCCGACAGGATGCCGAGGATGCGTTGTGGGCGATGGGGCCATCGATTCAAGGGATCCTGATCGAGTCACTCGAAAGCGGCGACCTGGAATTTCGGCAACGGATCAAGTCGATTCAGCGCAAGTTTGCGCTCGGCATTACACCCGATATGCCGGCCAACATTCGCCAGTGGATCACAGTGGCGATCAACAGCAGCAGCGAAAAACAACGTCGCGAAGCCACCGCTAACCTGACGCGCGAGCGTCAATTTGCTGCCGTGCTGGGTGTGCTTGATCAAGTGAAAACAGCACGACAGCGTAGCGATTATTTCTCGATCATCATGACCGCCAGTCGTTCGCTGGACCCGACTGATGAATTGGATGATTTTCAATTTGCACTGCTAAGGCTCGCGGTCAATGAACCCAATCCACAAGACAGTATGCGATTGACCCGGCATGTGTTACGAGATTCAAACGTCCGCAAACGGGCATCTAACAAAGCTTGGATCGAGCGATTAATCGATCTGATGCCCGAGTGTCCCACCGATATCGCTCGACGCAATTTGATCGACAGCATCTATTTCGACTCAACCGCGATCGGCAAAATCCTGGAAACCGATCTTCTGGCAAAGTGGATCGACGCGGTGGCTTCGGAGGCAGACCGTGATGTCAGACATCGTCATGTTTCCAAATTGCTGAGCGTATCGGCGCTAATTCAGTCGTACAGTTCGTCATCCGCAACCGCTCCACGCGTGGATTTGACCAAGCTCTACCAGCGGCTCGGTCCGGCAGGCAAGAACGCGCTGATCGATTCTGCCAGTCACGTCCCTCAATCGTTGCAAGTGCTGCACCGCAAAATTGGTGATGAATCGATGCTGAAAGTTGCGTCCCTGTCCGAGGACGCTTCGACCAGAGGCAACCTGATTGGGCGAATTGCAGCGTTGGATGGCTGGCCGCAAAGTGACGACCCGTCGCACGGCGTCCTCCGATTGATCCAACAGCAAC
>JABDKS010001072.1 GCA_013002105.1 Pirellulaceae bacterium
CCACAATCACGTTGCACAGAATCCTATTAGAATACATATCACCAATCTCTCCGGCGATTTCTCCCGCCGCACCCCGCCAGCTTTCACTGCCGCGATACAACCAGATCGATCACAAGATCCATTGGCGACGCTACTCAAAGAACTTGTATTTCACCAAGCCTCGATCGGTGTCAATCAAGCCAACAAACCACCCCCTGACGTGCGAACACTTCAGAACATGCAATCTTGGCTCAACACTTTTCGAGCTTGATGCTCAATCAGATGCCAATTACCAAACAACCAAATTGTCAAAAATCAGTACCGTGCCGCAGCACTTGATTCGATCGAACCAAGCCGCCAACAAGGGACGCTGCTGGTGGGCAGCCGGATAATTTCGCAACACGAAATCAGCCGGATGAACACGAGCAACAAACCGCTAAATCAAAACCAGATGACGAATTTCTCATCACGTAATTTCGAGCGAGCGGGGGAAGATAGCGATGCTCTTCCCTGTCGTCAAGCTACACTTGGTCCAAAAACCGAAATGATTCTCAATCGACTTTTTTGAGCCCGAAAGGTCACCCTTTTTGGACTCACTTAGCTAGGCAGTGGCATCCCGTGAAAGGATTCGACTGCGAGGCGAGAAGAGAAAGATAGCGATCAATCCATTGGGGTCAACCGCTGTTGGAGCAATCTGGCAGAAAACTTGTTTTTCCCCGGACTTCAGCGATCTGTTGGTGCCCTGAGGGAAGCTCACGATCGCGACAGTTGGCCTCCCTGGCAAGGCAGCAAATCGCGCGATCAACCGGCCCGAATGCAAAGTATTTCAATGCGATCGACGAGTCTTCATCACGGTGGGCCGCCTCCATCCGCTGATGATCTGAACTTCCGCCGATTGGCCTTCCCAAGCCCCGCCAATCAAACGCCCCCCCTCCCAGGACGAGGCAAATTGGGCCGAGGCAAATGGGGACGAGGCAACTTGTGTACGGGGCAAGTTGGGATGAAGCAACTTGGGACGAAGCAACTTGGGACGGGGCGAATTGTGGACGAGATAAATGGAGACCAGACGAATTGGAACGAAACAGATGTTTTGAACGTGCGTTTTTCACTTCACCCTCCTGCTTGGAGGTCGTGTGATTTTCTACGTCAGTGCTGACAATGTCTTCGCTCGTTGTCCCTGCGGGCAACGCACTAGCGGATTTTCGTACCCAACAACGCCGTGGCTAGCTCTCAAAGGGCGATACATCCCAGGCTAGCGCAACGCCCTGGTTTGCCGACACCGGCGTGAAACCGAAGACGCACAAAAAAAGCCAGCCGCAGTGATGCGACCGGCTTCTTTGTGTAGTGGAGGTAGACGGACTTGAACCGACGACCCTCTGCTTGCAAAGCAGATGCTCTCCCAACTGAGCTATACCCCCGTGGGTTAATTTCTAGACTACAGACTCAACGCGTCAGCGAAAACCCTAAAGCCTATTCCTGATGCCTATATTCCTAAGTGGGCGTGCCAGAATTCGAATCTGGGACCTCGTCGTTATCAGCGACGCGCTCTAACCAACTGAGCTACACGCCCGAATCCTGCCTATCGTCTGGATCGTCGATGACTTCTCCATCGCCCAGGGAGCAGCAGTGAGGGGCAGAGTTTACGCGAACTCGATGGACTGTCAAAGGGAACATCCGCTCGCAGACCCGGTTCACCCGGCTTTTTTTGGACACAACCACGGTCGTCGCTCGCCAGCCAACATCAGTCGTGACGAGCGACAAACTCCGGCTAACTGCCAGGACAGGTTCGTTCCCGCCCACAACCTCGCTGCAAACTCCATTTCACCGCTTTTTTTCGGCATCCTGACCGCTAGTCTCTAAATCGACGTTTTCTCCGACCGCAAGGTTCGTGCAAAATGGTTGCAAGCGTTTCGCCGCGATGCCGTTTCACAACAGCGTCACGAAAACCGCCGTTTCGCTCCCCTGCATCGTCCCCGTTACCGGTCGACCGCGTCACTGTTCGACCTTGGCCTCTTGGATTCAAACCAAATGATGGATCGTTTTTTGCCCGTCTTCACCTTTCCACGAAGCTCCAATTGCGCCCTGGCCACCGCCGTGCTGGTCAGTTGGGCATTGCCATTGGCACCCCCTGCCGTGGCCGAAACCCCCAGCCCAGCGGCCGCATTATCGCTGCGGCCCGTTCAAAAAACCGTCGAGTACGAGCGAGTCGCCAAAGACGCGATGGCCGATTGCGAGGTTCGTGACCTGAATCACAAAACCTGGACGGGATGGGAAGTTATCGCCGATGACGGCACGCTGCTGCGTCGATTTGCCGACACCAACAAGGACAAAAAAGTCGACTTGTGGTGCTACTACAACTTCGGCATCGAGGTCTATCGTGACGTCGATGCGGATTTCAATGGCAAGGCCGATCAGTATCAATGGTTGGGCACCGGCGGCACACGGTGGGGCCTGGATGACGACGAAGACGGCACGATTGATCGTTGGAAACGGATCTCCGTCGAAGAGGTTTCGGCGGAGGTTGTCGCCGCATTGGGATCGGCCGATGCACAGCGGTTCAGCCGACTATTGGCAACCGACCGAGAGCTCGCTGCGGTCGGATTGGGCCGCGACAAAGTGGCTCGTTTGGCGACCAAATCCGATCGCGCAGCACGCGGTTTTACAGCCCTGGCAAAACGTCAAACGTCTGTCGGCCCTGATGCCAAATGGGTCCAGTTCGCATCATCGCCACCGGGGATCGTGCCCGAGGGGACCGAAGGTTCCACGCGCGATGTTTTGGTTTACGAGAATGCTGTGGCGATGTTCGAGGAAGCAGGCAAGAGCGGTCAGTTGCTGGTCGGCACGGTGATCAAAGTCGGTGATGCCTGGCGTCTGGTCGACCTGCCCGCCGTCGGCGACGACAGTGACTCGCTGACTCAAGCGGCCGGAAATTTCTTCACCCCCGGCAACGCCGCATTGGCTTCGTCGACTGGTCCCGACGGAATTGCCGACGAGACTCAGCAATTGGTCGTCGAACTGGAAAAAATCGACAATGCACTCACCGAGGCCACCAAGGCCGCCGAAGTCGCCCAACTGCATGATCAGCGTGCCGACGTGGTCGAAGCCCTGATCGAAGCGTCCGCCAGTCGGATCGAACGCGATACGTGGGTTCGCCAATTGGTCGATACCGTGACCGTGGCGGTGCAAAGCGGAACCTACCCCCAAGGTCTCTCCCGACTGAAAAAGGTCGGCAGCAAATTTGCTCGTAACGATGATGATCTACGAGCTTACGCAGATTTTCAAACCATCGGCACCGAATACGTCACTCGGCAAACCAAGGACGCGGACTTTCCAAAGGTCCAGGAGTGGTACCTGACGGCTTTGAACGACTTCATCGACCGCTATCCCAAAACCCCCGAAGCCGCTCAAGCGATGCTGCAATTGGCCTTGAGCAAGGAGTTCGAGGACAAGGAGGACGATGCGCTCCGCTACTACCGAAAAGTCGCCAGCGCCTTTGCCGGCACCGATGCGGGCGAGAAAGCTGCCGGCGCCGTCCGCCGGCTCGAATCGGTCGGACGTCGCATCGAATTCACCGGAACAACGATCGACGGAAAATCGTTTTCGCTCGATGACCTACGAGGCAAAGCCGTGGTGATTCACTACTGGGCAACCTGGTGTGAACCTTGCAAACAGGACATCAAACTACTGCGGCGTTTGCAGGCTCGTTATCAAGGTCTTGAATTGGTCGGAGTTAACGTTGATGCAACACGCGATCTGGCGACCAATTATTTGGAGGCCAACGCCCTGCCGTGGACTCAGTTGTTCGAAGACGGAGGCTTGGAGTCCAGTCCCCTGTCACAACAATTCGGTGTGCAAACGCTGCCGACCATGATGTTGATCGACGGGGCGGGAAAAGTGATTTCGCACAACATCCGCGCCGCCGAACTGGACGGAGAGTTGGAACAGTTGAGCAAATAGCCCGCGATTAGTCTCCAACAGCAAACTTCTCGATGCCTTGCTGGCAATTGCTGTGTGCCTGAGCGGCGGGACTTTCGTCACCCCAATTGTCGCTTTGTCGGTCGTCGCTCGGGCGCCCGATTTTTCAGATGCGCGTTGAAAATCCGTTTGACGCGTTTTTGATTAACCCGTTGGACAGGACTGCCGCTGGATGGGTGGAACCCTAGCTGAGAGCGAGGATGAAATCCCCAGCAAAGTCTGCATTCTGATGGCGTCGGCGAAACGTATCTCTGTCAAAAACCAAAGGCAGAAGATGAAAGAGGCCGGCGATGTCAGTTGTCTCGGCTGAGATAACCCACTGCAATCAAAACGGCTCCCCTTGAAACGCGGATTTTCGAAGAGCTGCTGATTTGACTGGCGAAAACGAAAAGGAAGTTCAATAACGTCGTCACAGTACTCGCGCTGCGTGACGTTCACGCGGCGAGAAACCTCGCCATCGAAACGCATCGCAACACTTGCTGTTATCGCTGTATGTGTCGCAAACGAAGTTTCAATTGAACGCCCTTCGCTTCGATCAGTCGCCAAGTGTTTTCGTCGCGAGATGAAACCACGGGTTGATTGGCATGCGTTCCGGCGGGCCGTGCGGCGCCAACGCATTGCACGAAAGACGTTGGCGTGAACTCAGTTTTGCGCATTGAACTCCAACGAACCGTTCGCGTTTTTTGAGGCACATGACCGTGATCAGTCGTTTGCACGAGGTGGGATTTCCACGCTTCGATTCTGCGGCGGTCTGGGATCCAATTAATTCTTGTTCTGTATCAGGCTGCAATGCCGTTTGACGCCCCCCACGCAAATGAATACAAACGCTAGTATATGTAAGCCTGTACACCATCCTCCCCCGTCAGCGAGTTCAGACGCGATGGAAACGAAACGGTCAACCGCGCCCAGTTATGTCGTAGGAATTGGTGCATCAGCTGGAGGTTTGGAGGCGTTGGAACGTTTGTTCGATGTGATCGAGCCGGAGACGGGGATGGCGTTTGTTGTCGTCCAGCATTTGTCGCCTGACTTCAAAAGTCTGATGGACGAGTTGTTAGCCCGATGGACGACGATGCCGATTCATCGGGTCGAAGACCGGATGGAAGTCGAGGCGAGCTCGGTTTATCTGATTCCTCCGAAGAAAGAGATGATCATTTCGGATGGCAGGCTGCTGCTGACGGATAAAGATCCTGCGCAATCCCTGACATTGCCGATTGATCATTTTTTTCGTTCGCTGGCCCAGGAGATGGGAGATCGGTCGATCGCAATCATTCTGTCCGGCACCGGGAGTGACGGTTCTCGCGGCATCGAAGAGGTTCACAATTCCGGCGGTTTGGTGATCTGCCAGTCGGAGGAGACAGCCAAATTTGATGGCATGCCGCGAAGCGCACGTGACACCGGTCTGGTCGATTTGACGCTACCACCCGAGGAGATTGCCAGCGCACTTGCACGGTATGTGGCCAATCCGAACCGCACCGAGGTCGCGCGGGCCCTGCTCAAAGAGGCGGCGGTCAGCGACAGTGATTTGGAAGCCGTTTACAGACTGTTGCGTGACGCCTATGGAATCGACTTTTCGCATTACAAGATCAACACGGTCAGTCGGCGCATTGAGCGACGGCTGTTGTTACAAAAGATTGACAATCTGGCTGACTACGTTGATTGGCTGATAGACGATCCGGCCGAATTGAGTTCGCTGTATCGCGATTTGCTAATTGGCGTGACGCAGTTCTTTCGCGATGGCGAAGCATTTGATCGGGTCTCGGACGAGATTGAACGATTGCTTGAACGCCTGCCCGACGGGGAGGAGTTCCGCGTCTGGGTTGCCGGGTGCGGTACAGGCGAGGAAGCTTATTCGATTGCGATCCTGATCCATGAGAAGGCACAAAAACTTGGTCGCGAGATCAACGTAAAAATCTTTGCTACCGACGCGCACCAGGATTCGCTGCATTTCGCTAGCCACGGCACTTACAGCGAGGACTCTCTTGCCGATGTGTACGAAGAACGCCGTAAGACCTACTTTGTGGAGGAAACCGATGGGTTCCAAGTCATACCCGAGATTCGGCAATGGGTAGTGTTTGCGCCGCACAACTTAATCAAGGACGCTCCCTTCACGAAAATCGACCTCGTCACTTGCCGAAACATGCTGATCTATCTTCAGCCGAACGCGCAAAAGAAGTCGCTTTCCATGTTTCACTTTGCACTCAAGACTGGTGGTGTACTATTTCTCGGACCAAGTGAAACATTGGGAGAATTAGGCGATGAATTCGATGCCATCGACCCGCATTGGAAACTGTTTCGCAAACGTCGCGACGTTCGACTACCCACCGATTTAAGACTGCCGCTTTCGTCCATCGAGCAGCGATTGCCGCGACCAACGGGCGTCACACCAGCAGGTCTCCGATCGCCCGACAACGGACTGATGGGGATTTACGACGCGCTGCTGGATGATTACATGCCGGCCGCAATTCTGATCAACGAATCGCGTCAAATGCTTCATCTATTTGGCAATGCGATTGAATTCTTGAACTACCGGACCGGACGCCCGACCGGCGATATTCTTGATTCGATGGACCCCGATCTGCGGACGGCGGTGTCGGCCGCAATCCATCGAGCAATGCGAGAACGTGAACCGATCAAGTTTCGCGGGATTCCCGTGACCTTAAAGGACGATGAGAAACGCCAAGCAGACATTGTCGTTCGTCCCGTCAAAAGCAGTCGTGACCGATCCTCGGCGTTGCTGATCACGCTGGAAGTAACCGGCGAGCCCGCACCTGAACAGATCGAATTGGATACTTCCGTCGACATGGCGAATGTATCGTCCCAACAGGTCACGCAGTTGGAAACCGAACTCAGGTACGCGCGTGAAAATCTGCAGGCAACAATCGAGGAGCTTGAGACGAGCAACGAGGAACTGCAAGCGACCAACGAGGAGCTTGTCGCGTCGAACGAAGAATTGCAGAGTACCAACGAAGAATTACACAGCGTTAATGAGGAACTTTATACCGTCAACGCGGAACATCAGAACAAGATTTCTGAATTGACCGAGTTGACACGCGACATGGACAACCTGCTTTTAAGTACGGATATCCATACGATTTTCCTCGATCGGAATTTGTGCATTCGCAAGTTCACACCCAAGATTGCCGAATCCTTCAATTTCATGACCCAGGATATTGGCAGACGAGTTGATTGTTTTACCCACAACATTCGGCACGAGAGCTTAGTCGAGCACATCGAGCAGGTTTTAGCAGACGAAACGCCGCTGAAATTCGAAGTTCAGGATCAAAATGACAATTGGTTCTTACTGAGGATTCTGCCCTACCGCAGCGAGAAACACGTCGATGGTGTCGTGTTGACGCTCACCGATGTCTCAACCATCAAGTCGGCGAACACGGCGTTATCCGAGTCGGTCCGACGCCGCGACGAATTTCTTGCAATGCTTTCGCATGAATTGCGCAATCCGCTCGCAGCCATTCTCAATGCGACCTACATGCTCGAAAAGCCAGAAGCATCCCAAGACGATCGGGAAACCGCTTATGGCGTTGTTCGACGGCAAACGCAACAGATGGCAATTCTGATGAACGATTTGCTGGACGTCGCGCGCGTCACGCAAGGCAAGATTGAATTGCGTCGCAGTCTCATCGATCTCCGCGACACGATTGAGCCCGCGGTGGAAGCTGTGGAGGCCACGTTTCGTGAACGACAACAATCATTCGATTGGCGCAGCGCCGATGAACCGGTTATCGTGCTGGCCAACGCTTCCAGGCTGCAGCAAATCCAGGTCAACCTGTTAACAAATGCAAGTAAATACACGCCACCAGGCGGAAAGATCGAATTGGAGCTCTCGTCGGATGCAGAGGCCGCGTTGATTCGTGTCAAAGATAACGGTGAGGGAATCCCAGAATCGTTGCAGAATCAAGTCTTTGATTTATTCGTTCAGTCCGACGCGACGCTTGATCGATCGCAGGGTGGAATGGGCGTTGGGCTGACCCTGGTCAAATCGCTCGTCGAGCTGCATGGTGGAACGATCACCGTCCACAGTGATGGAGCGGGAACCGGCAGTGAGTTCTTGGTCCGCATCCCGCTGGCTGGCGAATGGGCAGTTCCGGACGAGCCGAGTGAACGCTCGGTGACCGAACAAGCACTGGGCAACAAAATCGTGTTGGTCGAAGACAACGCGGATGCCCGCAAAATGCTTCAGTCCTTATTGCAAATGGAGGGCTTTGAAGTTCACAGTGCCGGCAACGGACGCTCCGGCCTCGACTTGATCGAGCGATCGAAACCTGATTTGGCGATTGTTGACATTGGGCTGCCCGAGTTGGACGGATATCAGGTCGCCCGTTCGGTCAAGAACAACAACCATCTGGGTCGGTTGCACATGGTCGCGCTGACGGGGTACGGACAGCAGGGGGATCGACAGTCATCTTTGGATGCCGGATTCGACGACCACATTGTCAAGCCAATCGACCCGCAACGCCTGCTGACGGTGATCGGCAAATACGTCAAAGCGTAGTGAGTGTTCTACAACCGCCGTTGGTCGGCGATTGCCGGCAGCTTGCAAGCGATGGTGGTGCCGTCGGGACCGTTTTTTTCAATCCAAATCCTGCCGTTGTGTCGTCTCGCAATTTTCGCACAGGTGGGTAATGCGAGACCGTAACCATTGTCGGCACTTCGCGTTTGCAGCGGATTGAACGGACTGCTTTGGTCGGCGATCTCAAGTCCCGCAGAATCATCCGAGACGTAGATGGTCCACTCACCGACATCCAATTGAGATGACATCTTGATCCGCAACTTGCGACTCTCATCGGCGTGCAAGATGGCACTTTCTAGCAAGTTTCGCATCAGCACGCGCATCATCGACAGGTCACCGTCGATTGCCGGCAACGCGCCGATTGAGTAATCGATTTCCTGATCGTATCGTCGGTCAAGGTCATCGCGGACTTCGGCGACGACAGAATTCAGATCGACACGCTCGACCTGTAGGTCACTGGCTGATTTACCGTATTGATGCAGGCAAGCGATAAAGCTGACAAGCTCCGTTGCATTTTCTTGCAAACGTCCCGATGCGTCCGCGGCTTCGTCCATGTTCCCGTGGGCAATTTGCTCGGCGATTGCTACCGCGAACTGGCCCAACTGAAATACCGGGTCGCGCAATCGCTGACTTGCCACGGCGACGAGCTCTTCGTACTCGTTCAATCGATCGTCGGCTAATTGGCGAAGTGCCGATTTTTCGATGGCGTTGTTGACCGCCATCCGAATCGTGTGTTCGTCAAAATCCGACTTGACCAGATAGTCCTCCGCACCCGACTTCATTGCTTCGACTGCGACCCGTTCGTTCCCCGCCCCTGTTAGTAGCACAACAGGAATCTGCTCGGCCACGAGACGTTGTAGAACCTCCAAGCCCGTCGCGTCAGGAAGTCGGTAGTCCAACAGGACACAGGCTGGTCGGATTTCACGGACCATTTCCCAGGCCTGGTTCGCTGTCGCCGCCTCCGACAACGCGCACTGGTCCTGCAGCATTCGGGCGATTCTTGTCCGGTCGACCTCGTCATCGTCAACGATCAAAACACGAATGTTCTTCTGCACGAATCACC
>JABDKS010001079.1 GCA_013002105.1 Pirellulaceae bacterium
CCACAAAGTCCTGTACACAAGTCAAACATTCGCGGCGATGTTTCAAAGTGCTGGGTTCAATGATGTCGACGCGCTCGAGTTTTTTGATCCGCAGGGACAATTCCATGCCAATGCGTGGGATCATGACGACGGTATGATTCATCGATCGATCCGATTCGATCCGCGAAACCAGGATGGGCAGCCTCATTACACGTCGCTAATTGTCGACGCAAAGAAGATGGCGGCCTAAGTCGAACACGGATTCGTTGCTATAGGATCAAGTTGGCGACCACTCGATCGCTTCGTCCGCGATCAGGGTGGGGATTCCACCGCGAACGCAATAAAACCGTCGTTGATCTGGCGTCGTCAATGCAGCGTCGATTGGCTGCGTGATTTTCTGGTCCAGCCGATCCCGCAGTTCTCCCGCGGCGATCGAGTCGTTGAGCGTGTTGACCAAATCGGCATCGGCGATTGCTAGCGTCGAGCCATCCACCGGACACCGCAGCAACGCGACTAATCGGGCATCGATCGACATTTTGTTGTCATTCATAACGGTTTGACTCAGTTTGTCGCTGTCCACGGTCCGAAATCTCTCAAGAGGCGTCAGCGGTCGCTGTTGCGCATTGGGCGGGTCGCGGACATAGCAACGCCCACTCGAAGACGCCTGAAACAATCAACCAACATCCGAACACCCGCAAGGGCCTTGTATGAATTCTCGGATCTTTTCTTGGTCTACTGTCGCCGTCATTCTGGTGATTGCCGGCACGGTCGTCGATAGTCAAAGCGTTTGTGCTCAGGACAATCCTGGATATTTCACCGATCCCGACTCGGGCATCGTCTATCGCAAAGTCATCCGGAGCATCGAACGACCTGTTGTCGAAACCAAAATCGAGCGAAAAGAACAAACGGTTTTTCGTCCCGAAACGGTGACCGAAACGTTTCCAGAAAGCAAAACGGTGTTCATGCCCCAAACCGAGTACACCTGGCAACCGGTTCTGCACGGTCGCTGGAATCCGTTTCGCCAGCCAACGGTTACTTATCACCATTTGCCACGAACACAGTGGAAGCAACAAAGCGATGTGGTGACTCGGACTCAGACGCGCACGAAGTGGGTTCCTGAGAAGCGTTTGGTTGATGTGCCGCAGAGAATTGTGCGAATCGAGCGAGAAGACAAAGTCGATTTCGAGCCAGTCGGTCGCGTCGCCGCGCCGCAGCAAGCGACACCGCCGAGCAATGTTTCCGAGGCGATCGCATCACGATTGCGCCCGCTGGCATCCAACGCACGCGTGCAGTCGTTGTACGACCCAGGGGCCAATCCCTGGAGAACACGTGCGGGCGGAATGGGCGCGCCAGCGTACGACAGTTCGCCCCGTTCCTATGGGGCCTCCAGTTGGACGGTGCGTGGTCAACAGATCGCTTCGGCGAACGGATTCAATGCGGGCGGACCGCGCATCGCGGCCCAATCGATTGGACGAATGACAAGCGATCCACCCCAGCGATCGATGGGCCAGAGCGGGATTCGATCGACTGATCTGTATCCGGGCCCGTCGCGCGGATACAGCCAGGCACTGCCTCCGGCCTCGGGCGGCACCGGGATTGCGAATTTGCCCGGTTGGTCATTGTGGCGCTAGGCCTGACCCGCTGAGACCGCGGCGTTAAGACGGTTCGCTCTGTGTCCAGTAACGAAATGCTCTCATGGTTTGTCGTGCGGCTTCATGCGGGTCGGGATACGGAAATGCCTCGGCGCACAAATAGCCCTCGTAATCGATGTCACGCAGTGCTTCGATGATGCGGCCGTACTGCATGTGTCCCAGTCCTACGGGGCGACGATTGCTGTCGACAAAGTGAATGTGCCCGACCCATTTGCCGCCCTCGCGAAGGGCTTCAGCAATGTCGGCTTCTTCGATGTTCATATGGAACAAATCGCACAACAAGCGAACGTTGTCGGTTGACAACGACTGGAGTAACTCGACGCCGTCGGCCACCGTGCAACACTGCCGTGTCTCGTAGCGATTAAGTGGTTCGTAAATCAGCGGTACGTTGTATTGCTCGGCGTGAGCACCACCATCCTCGAGGGCTTCGGCCAAATAGCTCCCAGCCGAATCATCGGTATGTCCACTCGGCCCCTGCATCGAGCCGATGATGGCAGCGGCACCGAAAGGGCCCGCCAAGTCGATGATGCTGCGGACAAAGTCGCGTGCCTGTTGCCGTTTGCCTGGGTCGGGATCGGCCAGTTGCAATTTCGATTTGACCCAGCCGGCACCGGTGCCAAGTGCACAGAGTTTTAACCCCGCTTTGTCAAGCATTTTTCCCAACGCGTCGGGGTCAATCGCGTCAACGCTGGGTGCGAAAATCTCCACCGCGTCGTAACCAAGTTCACCGGCAAACGCGATTGATTTTTCCAGCCCGTCCCACAGAACGAACGGACCGCCTCGGGCTTCTTCGACAAGACTGATCGTGATGGCTGATTTCATTTTGATCTGCTCTGCAAGTCGGGTTCAGTGCAGCACCTGTCCGACGATGTGATTGTAAATGGTGGTCAGGCCGATCAACGCTGCCGTTGTGATCCGCCTGGATGATAGCTGGCACTCAGAATTGTCTGTCGCGATCAACCGTCGTTGTTTTCTGGTCGGCCTTCGACGTAGACCCAATTGTGAATCGGCTCCAGGATCGCTTTGACTTCGGCGACAAGTTGTTCGTCCATCGGTTCGTCCAACCATTGGCACCACTGCTTGACCCGGTCGGGATTAGCCGATCCGGTGACACAACTGGCAAAGTTTTTGTTTGCAACGGAATATTGCAAAGCGAGCTTTGCGATGTCGGTGCCGGCCTTTTTGCAGTGTTCGACTGCTTTGGCTGCGGTTTGACGAACTTCCTCAGTCGCTTGATGCCACTGCGGCAGTGGCGCACTGGTCAATAGGCGAGCCGAGAAAGGTGCGGCATTGATTAGCCCAACGCCTTTGGACTGGCACGGCTGGACCAATTCCAGAGCCATGTCGTTTTGTAACGTGTAATGGTTGTACGACAGCACGACATCCAGATCGGTGCGATCGAGCATCTCTTTGAAAATTTTCATCGGGTATCCGCTGACACCGATAAATCGCACCTTGCCCTTTTCGACCTCTTTTCTGAGTGCCGGCAACGTTTCGTTGACGATCTGATCCAAGTCAACGAATTCAATGTCATGACAGAACACAATGTCCAAATGGTCCAACTGCATGCGCTCCAGCGAGATATCAACACTCTCGGCCACGCGACGTGCACTGAAGTCAAAGTGGGCCGGTGCGTAACGGCCCAGTTTGGTACTGATCGTGTAGGAGTCGCGCGGAATCTCTGGCAGCACACGACCGAGCATTACTTCGCTCATGCCACGCCCGTAATAGGCCGCCGTGTCGATGTAGTTCATTCCACAATCGAGCGCAACTTTGACGCAGCGAAGTGCTTCGGGGACATCGATGGGGCGAAATTCAGCACCGATCGACGATGCTCCGAACGAGAGAACCGAAACATCGATTCCGGTCTTACCCAGGGATCTGGTTTCCATAGACACGTTTTGCACAGGTTGGTGTGGTGAGCGAAACAGCGGGCAGGAACTGACAGTGCATAGCACCCGCAGCGCATAGCACCCGCAGCGAAAAAAGACTCAGGGGCGAATAGTGCAAAGCACGTGAAGCAAAAAAAAGGATCAGGAACCAAGGGTGCAAAGCACTCGCAGGGCTGTTTTGGCTATTGGTTCCTGACCCCTTTTCGGCTCGCTTTGTTGCTCAATACCTTTTTCGCGGTCCCAAATCGTAGCAGAAATCCTAAAACTTTCAGCCCGATGCAATCATCCAGCGTGATCTTGCCACCGTGAGTTTGTCCCTATGCAGAATCGGAGATTCACGATCACCGACGCTGCTGAACGTGCGTGCAGACAACCCGCTAGGCCGTAGCGGGGACCCCGATAGGT
>JABDKS010000121.1 GCA_013002105.1 Pirellulaceae bacterium
CCATTGGCACTGGTCGACGCCGCCCGTAAACGGACCTCGAATTTGTCGCCATCTTGACCGAGAGTGAAGTTGCGATTGATCGAGTCTTTGGAGAGCGTAAAGATCCGCGCCGGACCGGCTTGTTTCAAATTCGCGGGCCGTATCCACGCCTCCATCGAAAGTTCGCCGCTGCGTTTGATCGCATCAACGACGCGCTGGGGTGCCTTGTCGGATCGAATGACCGCCTTGGTGCGTATCTCCAATGACCCCGGCATTCGTCGAATCGATTTTGGATCACTGATTTTCAAATCCCCCCCCTGCCCTGCCCCGCTCCGATCACGAACCAGGTTGCCGCTCGCGTCTGCAAAGTCGAACAGCAACTGCAAACCGTTGGTGACACGTTCGCCGCCGGAGGCGGACAATGACACACCGGGCGTCGTCGGCGTATCGGTTTTGGTCACTTTCGCTGCGGAAATCGATCCGACACCCGCATCAAAGTTTTTGCCGATCGCTGCATCATCAAGCGCTCGGCCGTAAATCGCGACCAAGTGGTAACTGCCAAGAAACGGTCGTTCGCCAGTGACTTCATTCGCAAGAGCCAACGAGAACCCATCGTTCCACGGCGACACATTGCCAGTGGTCTTACCGCGTGCGACACGTTTGCCATTGACGGACAATTGCGTGTCACCATTTTTTTTGCGAACGTAAACGACGTGGGTCAATTCCGTTTTCAGTGTGCCGCCGGGGGATGCCAGCGAGGGAATTCCGTTGCTGTCTGTTTTGTTGGTGCGGAATCGCACGTCGTAATGGTCCCCGTCCTGACCCAGCGTGAAATTACGCACATTCGTGTTCTGCGAGAAAGTCACGATTCGCGCCGGCCCGCTTTGGTCCGTCCGGTCGGGACGTACCCACACTTCGATCGTGATCTCGCCTGATTGCTTCACCGCCCGAAAAATTTTCGTTGCTGGTTGCTCGCAGCGGATCACCGTGTTGCCGGTTACGGTCAACGATCCGGCCGCCCGCTTAACCTGATCACGTTTGGTGATTTTTAAATCGAGTGGTTGACCAGATCCGCTGCGGTCGCGCACCCAATCGCCATCGGCGTCAGCGAAGTCATACAGAACCAGCAGGCCATCTTGAGTTCGTGACGAAGCAGTGCTTGCCCGATCCGAGGACGCCGGTTTGGATTGTGCACTGAGCGAACTGGAGAGTAAACCGACAGTAACAGCAAACAGCAGGCAGGGGGTCAAGAAGATCGAAGAGTCTTTCACGAAGTCTCATTCCGATGGCTATTGGAGGCGGGACGAAATCTAATCCAACAGTTTAACACCAGCGGCACAATTTGCGCTCGCAAGATCGTTAAACTATCGATCAATCGCCGCGTTCGTAAAGTCGCCCGAATCCCCTGTCATCCATCGGTCCCACGGATCCATCGAGAAATCCTGCCATGCGATTACCGGTCCTTCTGCTCGCTTGCTTTATTGGCTCGATGACAGTGGCGTCAGCCGATCGACCGCCGAACTTTGTCGTGATTTTTTGTGATGACATGGGGTACGCCGACATCGGCCCCTTTGGTGCCCAAGGCTACCAGACGCCACACTTGGACCGGATGGCTGCCGAGGGAATCAAATTCACGGATTTCTACGTCGGACGATCATTCTGTTCCCCGTCGCGGGCAGCGTTGCTAACCGGATGTAACCCCACCCGTGTCGGCGTCAACGGCAACTTCAGTCCGCACTCCAAGAACGGATTGCACACAGACGAAATGACCATCGCCGATGTGCTGAAACAAAAGGGTTATGCGACGGCCTGTTTTGGCAAATGGCATTTGGGCAGCCTGCCCGAGTTCTTACCGACCGCCCAAGGTTTCGACGAGTACTTTGGCATTCCCTATTCCAACGATATGTGGCCCTATCATCCGGGCGTTCGTCACCTGACGATGGCTCAGCGATTGAAGAAGTGGCCGCACCTGCCTTTGATCGAAGGAACCGAAGTGATCAATCCGCAGATGGGGCCGGACGACCAAGTCGGGTTGACCACGCGGCTATTCGATCGCGGAGTCAAGTTCATCCAGGATCACAAGGATGAGCCGTTTTTCATTTACCTGCCCAGCCCCCAACCACACGTGCCGCTCTTCGTCTCGCAGCGGTACGACGGCAAGTCCGAGCGCGGCCTGTATGGTGACGTGATCAGCGAAATCGATTGGGGGGTCGGACAGATTTTCGCGGCACTCAAAGAAGCCAGCATTGATAAAAACACCTGTGTGGTTTTCACCAGCGACAACGGACCTTGGCTTTCTTATGGCGACCATGCCGGATCCGCCCAACCACTTCGCGAAGGCAAAGGGACGAACTTCGAAGGCGGATTTCGTGTCTGCTGCCTGATGCGATGGCCCGGTACGATTCCACCTGGTGCCCAGTGCCACGAGATCGCCGCGACGATCGACCTGCTGCCGACCTTCGCCAAACTCGCCGACGCTCCGCTGCCAAAAAACAAAATTGACGGCCACGACATTCTCCCGCTCATGTCGGGAGACAAGGACGCTCAAACGCCCCATCAAGCCTATTACTATTACGACGGTGCCGCGCGACTGCGAGCGGTACGCAGTGGCAAATGGAAATTGATGTTCCCTCAGCCGTACAATTCCCCCATACCGGGCCACGGTGGTTTGCCAGGAATGGGTAACCGCAAACAACTGCCGTTGTCGCTGTTCGATCTGCGGTCAGATATCGGCGAAACGACCAATGTCGCTGACCACCATGTCGATGTCGTCGCACGACTAACCCAACTGGCCGACAACATCCGCAAGGAACTGGGCGATGGCAAAGAAAACGTTGGCACCGAGCGACGTCCCCTGGGCGGCGGGCGGCGCTGATCACTTTCCGCGAGCCGCCCAGACACTTCCCGTGGGAAACTCGTAATCCGTCAATGACTGGTCCCGCATTGTGATGCTGTATCCGGGCGTCATCGGCACACGATAACGAGCCTCTTGGACACGCAGTCGATCAACGAAGTGCTCGTGCAGGTGATCGGAATACTCCAACACCACGTTCTCCAGCGACGGCGAGACGGCAATGAAGTTGAACGCTGATAGATGCTGGATGTAATTGCACAAACCGACACCCCCGGCATGCGGACAGACCGGGATTTTGAACTTCGCCGCCAACAACATGATCGCCAACAATTCATTGACGCCGCCAACACGACACGAATCAATTTGACAGAACTGCATCGCACCGGCCTGCATAAACTGTTTGAACATGATCCGATTCGAGATAGCTTCGCCGGTGGCCACGCCGATCGGTGCGACCGCTTTGGCAATCGCCGCATGTGCCAAAACGTCGTCCGGTGACGTCGGTTCTTCGATCCAGACCGGACGAAACCGCGCCAGTTGACGCATGTTTTCGACCGCTTGACCGACATCCCAGACTTGGTTGGCATCCATCATCAAATGACACGCGTCGCCGATCTCTTCGCGAATAATGGTGGCACGATGAATGTCATCTTGCAGATCCGCACCCACTTTCATTTTGAACCACTCAAAACCGTCGGCCAGATACTTGCGACACAATTGCCGACGCTGTTCGTCGGGATACCCCATCCAACCGGCACTGGAGGTGTACGCCGGCAAGCCGTCTTTTAGCAGCATCTCTTCACGGGCTGCTTTGGTCGACTCGTTCGTCCTCAGAATTTCGATTGCCTCTTCGGGCGTCAACGCATCGGTGATGTGATGGAAATCGATGCAACTGACCAACTGCTCGGGCGACATATCCGAAAGCAACTTCCAGACCGGTTTACCTTGCTGCTTGGCGTACAGATCCCAGACCGCGTTGACGACAGCGGCAAACGACATGTGAATCAGTCCCCGTTCGGGACCAAGCCAACGCAGTTGGCTCTCGTTGCACGACTCCCACCACCATTTGGCAAAGTCGCTGGTGATTTCTTCCAACGTTTTGCCAACAACGAACTGCCGCAGTGTTTGGATGACCGCGACACACAATTCGGTACCGCGACCAAGCGTGAATGTAATCCCGTGGCCCTCGAGACCATCGATGCTGGTCAATAGCGTCACATAGGCGCATGAGTAATCCGGATCAACATGAATCGCATCCGACCCGTGCAGCGCATCGGACGTCGGAAAACGAATATCGCGAACGGTCAGTTCCGTGATGGTGGTCAATGCAATTCTATCGCTTCGCATGCAACTCGATCGGGTAACATCAAGTCCAATATTATGCCGCGAATCATGCGTCAATGACAGCTCAGCAAGTTAACACCCGCAACAGCGTCTTTGTTTGCTCCGCAAACAGTACGAACGAGTAGCCGTCACGCTCCGCGTGACGCAGCCCGATCGAACGTGCTGCCATTTGCAATTCATCCGGATCGACCCATCCGCTGCCCGTGGTTCTCCGCGAGCAAGAACGCACCCGTTAACACAAAATCCAATCATCAAGACTGGCCTCGGAGAGTCCAGCGACAGTGACCAGTTGGTTGTTTGCTCCGCGTAAATGAGCGTCAGCGCAGGCTCCGTTGTGCGACACTTTGGTGCGTGCCCACTGAATCTTTCCAGTCGCTGTGCGCATGTCCCGAGCCTACAGTTTCTTCAGATCAGTTGATCCGACCCGCAGGTCATTCCCCGCTTGGCGTCCGACCGTGAACGTACGCACAAAAGGGAACATGTCTACCGCTATCAAGACTGGTGGTCGAATTCATCGGCAGCTAAAATCGCGTGACCGAGATAAGACCGCGCGGAAGACCTTATCGAGGGGCTCTCGGGAGAATCGATAAGTTAGGCAC
>JABDKS010000043.1 GCA_013002105.1 Pirellulaceae bacterium
CGATATGACAAATTCGATTTACGCGTCGCAGAAGAACTTGCTGGGCGTGCAGCCATGGCGATTGACAACGCGCGGCTGTATCAAGAAGGGCAGCAAGCGAACCTGGCAAAAACCGAATTCATCGCCAACATGAGCCACGAGATCCGGACGCCCATGACGGCCGTCTTGGGTTACGCCGATCTCCTGCTCGCACGCGAGAATGAATCGGAAAAAATCAAGTTTCTGCAAACGATTCAACGCAATGGTCAGTTCTTGCTGGAAATCATCAACGATATTCTGGACTTGTCCAAAATTGAATCCGGCAAAATGGAAGTGTTCCGCGAGGATTGCGACGTTGCAGAAGTCGTTACGGATGTGCACAGCATGATGCTGGGCAGAGCCGAGGCAAAGAAGCTTCGATTCGAAGTTCGATTTGACGGCAAGCTGCCTCGTACGATCCAGAGCGATGCTAAACGACTACGCCAAGTCTTAGTGAACTTACTGGGAAACGCAATCAAGTTCACGGAGTCCGGATCGATTCAGTTAATCGTTCGTGAGGTCACCAACGAGTCTGACTCTCGCATTGAGTTTGTCGTGAACGATACAGGGATCGGCATTGATCAAGAACAAAGCACTCGGTTATTCCAGCCATTCGATCAAGGAGATGCATCCGTCACGCGCAAGTACGGCGGAACCGGTCTGGGGCTAGCGATCAGTCAGCGAATTGCAGGACTACTTGGCGGTGGGATCTCGTTTGTAAGCCGCGTGGGACAGGGCAGCCAGTTCAAATTCGTTGTTGCCGCGGGAGATATCACTGACGTCGAGCGGATCGATCCATCCGAACGAACCGACACACCGTCGGTCGATCCGCCCGCCACGCAAGAATCCGGCCAACAACTTGACTGCAAGGTCCTGGTGGTTGACGATCGACGGGACGTACGATTTTTGGCGGGACATATCTTGCGTAATCACGGCGCGACAGTCGAGTTTTGCGAGGACGGATTGGAGGCGTGTGAATTCATTGAATCGGCAATGGATAGCGGCCAACTGCCGGATCTGATTTTGCTCGATATGCAAATGCCGCGATTGGACGGATATCAAGCGGCCGCGCGGCTTCGCAAACTGGGATTTCAAAATCCGATCGTCGCGCTGACGGCCGATGCCATGCATGGCGACATGACCCGATGCATCCAAAGCGGTTGTGATGATTACCTGAGTAAGCCGATCGACACATCGGAACTGTTGCAGACGGTGGCACGATTCACGGCCACCTCGGCACCATAGATCAGCCGCAAGTGACGACCGGGTACTCGATCAATTCGTCGTCGACCACGGGCCAAACGCGGTCTCCCGATCGTGGGCCCACCACGTGCGTGCCCGTGAACTGGCCAATCGCCGGCAAAACCAGGCAATTGTCGCGTAACCAAAAACAGGGCAATTTACCCAATCGGTCCGTGGCGCTGTCTAACCGGATCGACGGATGCAAATGCCCACACAACATCAAGTCCATGTCGGCGGGAACTGCTGATGGGTGATGCGACAGGAGTACCCTGTCGATGACAAGTTGCGATTCGAAGACTTCCAACGACCACTGCGACGGCAACGGGCCCAGACGCAAATCATGGTTCCCGCGAACCAGTTGGCATTCTACGTTGTGGTGAGTTGCAAAAAACTGATCAAGCGAGTGACGAACGTCGCTCGAAAGCGAAGATCGTGCATGGAACATGTCACCGAGAATAACCATCCGAGTTGCTTCGGTCCGCCGTAGCATCCGGGAGATCCGCGCGAGTGTTCCGTCGGTGCTCCCGCGCGGGACCGGCAGTCCGTGTCGTCGGAAAGTCGCCGTCTTGCCAAAGTGCGGGTCCGCAATGAACAGCGCACGATGCTTGTGCCAGTAAACGCCCCGGTCGCCAAGCAGCATCCACTCGGTTCCACCGAGCATCGTTTCGATAAAAGGCGACATCCGTTCATTCCTTCATTTAACCGGTAGGCCAGGAACCAGGCTGTTGGCAATCGACTCGCCTGATTAGCACTTGGCCTGGAGCGCGCCCCACGTTACGCCGTCGTTTCAGCGGCTGTCTCCAACTGCGCCTGCAAGCGAGCGACTCGCTCCGCCAAGGACTCACTGCTGATTCGTTCTCTCAGTTTATCAACCAACAATGGAAACGAAAGCGGCGTCACTTTGGGTGGGTCCGTGACCACGATACGGCACTGTGCAATCCGTTCGAGGGCTCCGAGCATGCGCGATGATTCGAGCTGTTGTTCCAAGACCTCGCGTTGGCTTTGCAGCAACAGCAGATTGTCTGGATCGTATTGAGCGAAAACATCGAAAAATAAGTTGCTACTTGCTTGCAAGTTTTTGTTCGTTTTCCTTTGACCTGGATACCCTGGGTGGATCAACCCAGCGACGCGTGCGATTTGGCGAAACTGTCTCTTTGCCATCTCCGTCGAATTCATGCTGGCAAGTATGTCATCCACCAGACGATCAGCGGAAAAAAGTCCGGTTCGAATGGCCTGGTCAACCGCGATCTCCTGGGGGGCCTGCAGGACGACGCCGTAGTCATTGCACGCCATCGTGAACGTGATCTTCTGTAATCGTGAGATTCGATAGGCAAACAGAGCGGCCAAGCCTTCGTGGACCAATCGACCTTCAAACGGAAAGATAAATAGCTGATGGCCGCCTTTGGTTTTGATTCGTTCGATCAGTAGTTCGTCGCGGCTGGGGATGACGCTCCAGCGTTGTTGGATTTCCAGCAAGCCACGCAAGGATTTCATTTCACGACCCACCAATTTTCCCTCGGATGCTTCCTGCAATTTGGTTCTCAGTGCCTCGCTTAATTCGCTTGACAGCGGCATTCGCCCACCCATCCAACGTGGAACCGTGTCAGGACTTCCTTTGGCCCTGCGAACGTAGGCCGCATTGTCCTTGACGCGAACCATTTCGACCAATCGACCGGCGAACAAGAATTTGTCCCCGGGGTTCAATCGCGACAGAAAGTGCTCCTCGGCAGTTCCCAAGGTTGCACCTTTCAAATACTTCACCTGCATCGACGCATCCGACACGATCGTGCCGATGTTCATTCGGTGCATCGACGCAGTCCGACGCTGGGTCACCTGATACATCTCGCCATCGACCTCGACACGATGGTACTCCGGGTACGCGGTCAACGAACTGCCGCCGTGGACCACAAAGTCCAACACCCACTGCCATTCTGTGTCGGTTAACGACCGGTACGCGTGTGCTGTGCGAATCTCCTGCAGCAAATCAGCAGAGGTAAATGCGCCGCCAATGGCAATCGTGACAACGTGTTGGGCCAAAACATCTAATGGTTTTTGCAACAGGGGTCGTGATTCCAAACTCCCCTTGCGAATCGCATCTTGCGCAGCGGCCAGTTCAATCAGTTCCAAAGCGTTGGTGGGTACAAACGCCAGGCGACTGACGGCATCGGGTTGATGTCCACTACGTCCGGCGCGCTGCAGCAATCGTGCAGCGCCTTTCGGGCTGCCGATTTGAACGACCAGATCGACTGCCGTGAAATCAACACCCAAATCCAGGCTGCTGGTGCAAACGACGCCTCGCAAAGACCCGTCGCGTAAACCGTTTTCGACCCAGTTGCGCACATTCATGTCCAGCGATCCATGATGCAACGCAATTTTGCCTGCCCAGTCGGGCCGCTGTTTCAATAGATGCTGATACCAAATTTCGGTCTGCGAGCGTGTGTTGGCAAAGATCAATGCACTTTGAACCGTTTCGATCAATTGTGCGACTTGAGGAACCATGCGGGTTCCAATATGACCGGACCAAGGGAAACGATCGATTTTGGCGGGAATCATCGATTCCAGTTTGATACGTTTGTTCTTGTAGCCTTCGATGATTCGAACTTCTCCACGAGGCTGCGTGCCGACCAGGGCGTCACGGGCATCCGACAGATTGCCCAGCGTCGCCGACACGCCCCACGTCCGCAAATCTGGATTGAGCTTTCGTAATCTAGAGAGTGCAAGTTCAGTCTGGATACCGCGTTTGGTGCCGAGTAATTCGTGCCATTCATCGACCATCACCGCTTCGACGCCGCCGAGTTGTTCAAGCAATCGTTCGTGGGTCAGCATCAACGAGAGACTTTCGGGCGTCGTTACCAGTGCGGTTGGCAAACGTTTCAGTTGCCGCGCCTTGGCGCTGGCCTTGGAGTCACCGGTACGAGACTCCAGTCGCCAGGGGATCTCCAAAAAATCAAGCGGCGCTCGCAACGAGTTTTCCGTGTCGCCGGCCAATGCTCGCAACGGTGTGATCCACAAGACGCGCAGCGGCGGCGGTCGCTTGGGGTTCCATTTCTCGCGATTCGGATTCTCTTTCATCCATTTGATCAGTGGACCCATCCATACCGCCAAGGTCTTGCCCGTTCCCGTGGCTGAATGCACCAGACCGCTTGATCCATCCTGATAGGAGCGCCACGTCGAGCGTTGAAAACGAAACGGCCTCCAACCGACCGCATCAAAGAAACGGTCGACCTCTTTGGAAGGTCGGATTCGAGTAGGTTTCGTGGCCGCGGTCATTAAATAGGGAGTCAGCTTGGGTGTCGTAGAAACACGGACGCGAATGGTTGGGCAGAATCACCAACTGTGATCTGGCGATGCGTTTACCCCGGCAGGAATTCTAGAAGTTCACTCAGCGTATTGGCGTCTTGGGGCCGTTTATCGTGCCGCCAACGCAGAATTCTTGGAAATCGCGTCGCGATTCCGCTCTTGTGTCGCTTGCTGCGCTGGAGGCCCTCAAATGCAAGTTCCATCACGAGCGTCGGTGTGACGCTGCGAACGGGACCAAATTTCTCCTTGGTGTTCTGCCTGACGAAGCGATCGACTTTACGGATCTCGGCATCGTCCAGCCCGCTGTATGCTTTGGCAAGCGGCACAAGTCTTTGATCATCCCACAGTGCAAACGTGTAATCGGTAAACAAACTGGCTCGTTTGCCGTGTCCCTTTTGTGCATAGATCAGAACGGCGTCGATCGTGTAGGGAGCGACCTTCCATTTCCACCACGTTCCACGCACACGGCCGACATCGTATGACGCGTCCTTTCGCTTCAACATCAGGCCTTCGGAGTTTCGCTGACGACTCGACTGGCGAATCGTTGCCCAATCGTCCCAATCGTCGCCGGGAACTAATTTGGTCACGCACACATGGTCATGGTCGACCTTTGCGAGCACCTGCTCCAGTCGCTCGCGTCGTTCAGCAAACGGTAGTGATCGAACGTCGTGTCCGTTGTGCTCGAGTAGATCGAACGCGTGGAAAACAACGGGAACTTCCGTGAGCAGCTTTTTGCCCACGGTCTTTCGACCGATACGACGCTGCAATTGAGCGAACGGCAATACGTCGCCCGCCGCCGTAGCAGCAAGAATTTCTCCATCCAAAACGGTCCCGTCAGGCAGGCACTCGGCAGCGGACTCGATCTCCGGCCAGCGATTCTCCATCAAGTCCTCGCCTCGCGACCAAACAAAGGTTTGTTCGGCCCGTCGAATCAACTGACCACGAATGCCGTCCCACTTCCATTCCGCAGCGTAATCATTTGCATCGCCGAGAGAACTGGGTCCCGACTCTGGGTCGATGGCGTGTGCCAAGCAGAACGGGTACGGCCTGCTGACGACGGTGTCTTGCACATCGGGGTCGACCAACGACATGAAGAATTCGGCCGTCGGTTCCCAGTTTCCCATGAGTCGATGCGAGATGACTTCGGGTGTCATGTCAGAAAATTTCGCGATGGCACGCGTCACCAATCGTTTGCTGACGCCGACTCGAAAGCCGCCGGTGATCAACTTCATCACGACCAATCGCATCGCAGCAGGCGTATCACGCCAGATCGCGGTGACTGCGACGCGTTGTTCGGATTCATCCATCGCCCGCAATGGTTTCAGCCGCTGCTGCATCCAATCGGCCAACGAAGCATCATTCTTGACTTCGCCAGGCGGAACGACCAGCGACAGGGTCTCAGCCAGGTCGCCGACGGCGTGGTACGACTCCTCGAACAACCAAGTTGGAATCTCGGCCTCTTCGGCGGCCCACATTCGCAAAAATTTTGTCGGAACCAACTGTCGCAGTTTGTTCCCAGCCAAAAAGTAGATCGCCCATGCTGCGTCAGCTGGCGACGCGTCGGCAAAATACTGCGTCATCGCTGCAATTTTCTCGTTGGTCTTGGTGGTGGAATCCACCGCGTTGTACAGTTCGGCAAAACGGATCATGGTTGGTCCTCGGCTTCGTCACGGGATTGGGGCTCAGCCGATTGATCGACGTCGCTCACGCGGGCGTCGATCGCATCTTCGTCGTCTTCACCGCGCAAGCGATTGTCGATCACTTTTGCGTCGCGGCCGTTGTCGTTCAGGTAGCGCGCGACGGCGGCGCAATATCCATGTGTCACCCAAACAGTCTCGGGATCGCATTGCTGGACCGCTTGCAGCAAGGACGGCCAATCGACGTGATCGCTCAATACGAATCCGCGATCGACACTTCGTCGTCGACGTGCGCCGCGAACGGCCATCCAACCACTTGCCATTGCGGTGCTGACACGACCAAATTTTCGCATCCAGGGGCTGTGATGCGCGCTTGGAACGGCGACCACCATCGCACCGCTCCAATCGTGTTTACCCTCGACATCGCCAACGTAAGTTGTCGCTGGCAACGCGACACCGGTGCGTCGATACGCACCGTTGCCTTTCTCTACCGCGCCGTGGCAATAAATCGGACCAATGCTCGGATCAAGCTCGGACAACATGCGTTGGCTTTTACCGACCGCGTATCCGTATAACACACAACATTTTCCATCATCACGACTTTCACGCCACCACTGATTGATATCGTCCGTAATCGATTGTTGCGATGGCCAACGGTAAACCGGCAGTCCAAACGTGGACTCGGTAACCAACAAATGACAGGCGACCGGTTGCCAAGTTTCACAAGTTGGATCGGCACCTAGTTTGTAGTCGCCGGTGACGACCGCGATTTGACCGCGATGTTCCAAGCGGATTTGGGCTGATCCCAGCATGTGACCGGCAGGATGAAAACTGACGTCAACGCCGTTGATCTTGATAGACTGACCGTAGGGCAAAAACTGAAACTCCGCATCGTCATTCATCCGCATTCGCAGCAGATGCTCGCTCGGTGCGGCGGCCAAATAGTGGCGACAGCCCCAGCGCGCATGATCGGTGTGCGCATGGCTAACGACCGCCCGATCGACGGGGCGATGAGGATCGACAAAAAAATTGCCAACGGGGCAATGAAGCCCGTTTTCGGTCGTTTCTAATAGTGGTGTCATCATGAAAATCGGCGTCAAAGTTCGCGCACGCGGCAGTCAACGATCCTGTCAGTCATCGGGACAGATTCGTGACCACATTCCTTGCAACAGCAATTCGCGTGCCTAGCGTCGACAGAGCATGTTTTGTCTGAAACTGCGTCCGCGGGAGTAACGCTATCAGCTGGCAGTTGCGATGGTCAGATCATTGACAAGTTGCCATTGCATTTGCTCTCGCCGTTGTTGATCAGGCATTCGCAAAATTGCTGCGGGATGCCAGGTTGCCACGGTTCGCGTACACCAATCGGTGGCCAGTGGCTGGCCCCGCTGTTTTGTAATGCGAAAATCGCGTCCAAAAAGTGCCTGAGCCGCGGTCGCACCCAGACAAACCAGCGCTTGCGGTCGGGTTACAGCCAACTCGGCTTCTAACCAAGGGCGACAAGCAAAGATTTCTCGAGAGTTCGGCTTCTTGTGCAGCCGACGTTTACCCCGTGTCGTTTCCTGCTCGGTGAACTTGAAATGTTTGACGACATTGGTGATATAGACTTGATCGCGATCGATGCCGGCTTGCTGCAATGCCTCGTCCAGCAGCTGACCAGCCGGGCCGACGAACGGCCGTCCTTCGATGTCCTCGCGGTCGCCAGGTTGCTCGCCGACAATCACAATCCGAGCATTTTCGCTGCCCACTCCAAATACGGTTTGCGTGGCATGTTGATGCAAATCGCAGGCTCGACAACATTCAGCTGCTTTGGCGAGCGCATCAAGTGACCGATCGTCGGGCAAAAATTGCGTTGCGGTGGTATCGAAACCTTCCTGAGTCTTGATCATCTCGTCGACTCGTCCTCCAGCACTTTCCAATAGTTGGGGAATCAATGCCGTCTCCGGAAGTGTCGGCCAATGCCGGACCGGCATTTCACGTTTCATGGTGTCGACCTTGATCCGCGCGGGATTAAAGATCGATGCATAATAGGTTTTCCATAGTTCCTCCAAAGCATCTTCATCGGGCGCCTCGCTGACCGGCACACCGTCGCCATAAGTCAACTGGGACTGGTCCCAGCAGACCGATTCGTCGGGCGTCAGAATCGACCAATTCATCGCCTTGAATCGACGAGCGAAAAACGGTGCTGCCAGTCGCACGATTCGATGATCGGGTCGATGCCAAGCCACGTAGTTTTCAGGATTGCTACTGTCAGCGTTGTCACCATCTGGCTGGACTTTTCGGAAACGCACAAACGCTTTCATTTTGTGCACATCGCGTGTGATAGCTTTTCGCATATGTACGAGTCGATGCACGTCGTCGTCGGTCACAATTTCCAGCAAATGGGGTTCGTCATGTGTCAGCCTCCAAAGCGTCCGATACAAAAGTTCCCAACGATCGCGATCGCGGTGGCAAGCCACGGTCTTGGCGAGTTCCAGGAACTCCTTGGGGACCCGGATTAGCGAAGCGACCGAAGCGGGTTCTACCAGCGGAGCATCAGAGTCGAACAGTAGCGGTTGCTGATCTGCCGACCAAGACACTTCTGACGGTGCTCTTTGGGATGACAACAGCAACCGGGCTGTGTCACGCCACTGGTCAAACGATTCGACGTGATAGAAATGCATGATCAGCTTGTGAAGAGTGAAAGCATCGCCGCGTGATGTTCACTACACCTCGCCGGTCACTGCGGATACAGACGCGTCAAAAAGCATCAATTGTTTTGACTTCGGAGCGATCCGTTTTTTTAAATCCAATTTGTCCAAATCGCCCAGGGCGGGGTTATGGTCGGCGGTGATTACAAAGACCTTTGCCCGGTTCCAGGCAACCCGTAGCTTCTTCAGGTCTTCGGTACGCAGATTCTTATATTTGCGAATCTGCAAAATGCGTTTGACGTTTCTTACTCCGATGCCCGGGATCCGCAAAAGTTCCTCGCGCGAGGCACGATTCAGATCGACCGGAAAGAAATGGCGATTGGCCAGTGCCCACGCTAATTTGGGATCCACATCGAGCGACAAATTGCGATCCGCATTCGCGACAATTTCGTCAGCATCAAAACCATAAAACCGCATCAACCAATCGGCTTGATACAAACGATGTTCGCGGACCAGGGGAGGTGATTGGCCGGGCAAGCGAGCATCCGCGTGCGGGATCGGACTGTAAGCGGAATAGTAAACGCGGCGCAAGCGTTGCCCAGCATATAATTGAGACGCCGTTTGCAACACATCCGCGTCGGGTGTCTCGGTCGCACCAACAATCATTTGTGTGCTCTGTCCCGCCGGGGCAAAACGGGGCGGTTGAAATCCCGCTTTTTGCTCCTGCTTGGTTTCGGTGATCTTGTCGCGGATTCCGTCCATCGCGTCGACGATCTGCGGTTTCTTCTTTTCTGGCGCCAACGTGTGCAAGTCTTTTTCGGTGGGCAACTCGATATTCACGCTCAGTCGGTCCGCCCATCGACCCGCTTCTTCGATCAGACCGGTCGCGGCGTTGGGGATCGTTTTCAGGTGGATGTACCCGCCGTATCCGTGCTCGCTGCGTAGCGTTCGTGCGACCGCGATCAATTGCTCCATCGTGTAATCAGATGTCTGAATGATCCCTGAACTGAGAAACAGTCCTTCGATGTAATTGCGTTTGTAGAACTCCATCGTCAGCGACACGACTTCGTCGACGGTGAATCGCGCCCGCGGGGTGTCGCTGCTGATTCGATTGACGCAATATTGGCAATCGTAAATGCAGTAATTGGTCAGCAAAACTTTCAGCAGCGAAATACACCGACCATCGGGTGTGTAACTGTGGCAGATGCCCATGCCTTCGGTGCTGCCAATCTTGCTGCCTTCGCGAGTGCTTTTGGACCCGCTGCTGGCACATGATGCATCGTACTTTGCGGCATCCGCCAGGATCGACAATTTTGCTTGAACATCCATGACGATCGAAACCAGAAATGCGAGGCGAATACGTACTGGGACTAACCGATAGAAACGGTCGACATTAACACATTAGTAAGTCGTCAAACGCCGAAAACGGAATGATCGTCGTACCGGGGAACCCAATGGGTGCATTCACCCAAAGATCACTGCGTGTGTGTCCTAATTTGCCGCAAATCGCTACGACGTAGCGGAGGGGTGGACCAACGAATCCAGGACCTCGTCGATGGCCAGTTCTCGCCGTTGCCGATCCAAAAAGAGACTCACATTGGTATACCCACATTCTTTCAATAACTGGAGTGCCGTTTCGTAGCCATCGGCGACGCGCTCGGGTTGATGCGCGTCGGCGCCAATCGTAACTGGGATACTTCGCTGACACATTTCCCGCAGCATGGTGGGATTGGGATTCATTTCTGAAATCGTCTTGTTGACGCCCGAAGTATTCAGCTCCATTGCGACACCGGCGGCGGCGATTCGGTCCAGCGCTGCGCAGACGTCGGGCATGATTGCATCCAGATTCCACCGTTTGGAGGTAAAGTTCTTGATCAGATCCGGATGGGCCATCGAATCGAATAGTCCAGTTTCGGCGGCCTGGGCGAGCAAACGAAAATAGGTCCGTTGGACTTCCAGCAGATCATCTTGCCAGTACTTGGCACGCCATTCGGCAATCTGAGGATGAACCGATCCGAGTACGAAATGAAAATCGGCGCTTTGCAACTGCTTTTCCAGATAACGCTCGTGGCCTTCGAAATAGTCGGCTTCGATCCCAAGTCGCACGTCGACGCGATCGAGCCAGTGTGTTCGCGTTTGCGCTACCAGGTCGACGTATTGGTCAAACTGGTCCTCACGCATCCGAACCGGTGCCGAAAACCCGTCTGGCATGGGATTGTGGCAAGTCACGATCAGACCTCGCAAACCGCGGGCCTGTGCCACAGCAGCATATTCGGTAGGCCAACCATCGGCGTGCATGCACAGTGGTGTGTGCGAATGTGATTCGTAAAAGATTGGGTCAGACACGGGCGTTCTATTTGTAGGCCGGAGTGATCTTGTCTGTCACAGTGGTCGCCGCAACTCTTTGGATCCACCGCGTGTGGCGTCTCCAAGGCATTTGGGCAAGCCATCTACACTAAACGCTATCCGAAAGATGGGCGAGAGCAGACGAAATACCGTTTCGCCGATAGAATCGCTGCTACTAGCAATACGTGGAAAATCTGGCCTTTTGGCGGTGTGGAGACTTTAGCAAGTGACAATACAAAAATCGGTCATTGTCGGCCTCGGAGAAATCCTCTGGGATCTTTTTCCCGATGGTGCAAAATTCGGCGGTGCACCTGCCAATTTTGCGTGCAGTGCAGCAGGACTGGCCCGCGACGCAGCCGAAGTGCTTGTCGTCAGTGCGGTCGGCAACGACGAATTGGGTGACAAAGCGATCGCGTCGCTGCAAGATCATCGCGTTGATACCGGTGCAGTACAGCGACTGGACAATCCGACCGGTAGTGTTGCGATCGAGTTGGATGACGAAGGCAAAGCGAGTTATCGTTTCGCCGACAACACCGCCTGGGACAACTTGGTGTGGTCAGACGATTTGGCGGGCATCGCATCGCGCTGTGACGC
>JABDKS010000078.1 GCA_013002105.1 Pirellulaceae bacterium
GGTTGTCGCCGTGTGGTTGTCGGGACGGAAAGCACTGCGATCTGATTCGCAAGTGGTGCTGTCCAGCTAGGTATCGGTTAACAAATGCGACACGCGACCGCTGACCGACGACGCTATTGGTAACACGGTGTGACGATGGAGTCCGTCGTTTTCACAAACTGTGGTTTTTCAGAATCGCGGCTTGCAAGAGTGTTTGCCCTATCCGCTCTGCTTGCCGTTGAGACACAGGCACTCGCGGTCGCATCGATCACTTCCACACAGCTCCGTGGATTCGGACATGCTGCTGAAAAACCGAGTGATCTCTAGCGATCGCGCCTTCGTTTTCGTCCAGTTGCAGCAACAGGACCGTTGACGGCGTTCGCCGGGGAGGATCGCGGGGAGTGAAATCGTCGCCGTACAAAGCGGTGCGGGCAACATGGACGGAGTCGATTGTTCCGCGAAAATGTTTCTGCGGTTTGGAATGGAAATCGGGATCCGCACCAATCATAAAGCGGAAGTTGGAAACCTTGTGGCCGCTGGTCATGTGGCCGAGCTGCTTTTGTCGTTTTCCATTGACATACAGGGCGATGTTCCGGCCATCGGTAACGCCGGCAAGGTGAACGCGTTGGCCCAGTTGAACCTTGTCGTCTGAAACGGCTCCTTGATAGGTCGATTTGTCACGTATATGGAATCCCCAGCGGCCTTCCGAGGTTATTTGGAGTGCTAGTCCAACGCCGTGGCAGTTGGCAACAATCGATTGTTCTACTGCGGCATCGGTGCTGACCCATGTCTCGATTGTCAACGGTGTCTTGCCGTCGTATTTGAGAGTCGTTTCCAACCATGATTTCCCGTCGAATACCAACCCGGATCGACGGTGCTCCGGAGTGGAGAAACCTGCGGCCGGTTGGCTCAAGATCTGATCAATCTCGGTCAGCCGCTTTTCACATTTGGTTTGTGACAGCCCGGTCAGTTTTGGCTGAGCCAGTTCGTACCAATATCGTGCCCGTCGCATCATAGCGTTGGATGCAAAGCCCGATTCTGCTTTTCCCACGTCATACCAACGATCGCCGAGTGACAATTGCTCGACCGGATCTGCGCTGTCTACCAAATCACGCTCGGCCAAATCCTGCAGGAACGGATGGCTCGATTTGGCCAGATGCGGCAAACCGCCGCTCCAATCACCACGCACAAAACATTGGTAACGGCCGACCGTTTCGTTAGCCGATTCGTCTGTGGGATCCGTCACCAGGGCGCTGTCTGCGGCTTGTTTGGCTGCAAAAAGCTTCTTCAGGGCGACCGTCTCTCGAGATTGTGTTTCGATCCTGCGGACCAACGAGACATCGCGCCCGCGGATCGCTGAACTACGAGCCAATTTCAACAACTCAACCGCCACATCGTAACGCTCTATCGCGACGGCCGATTTTGCGACCGGTACCAGCGCTTTGGCGATCTCCAGGCGTTGTTGTTTTGCAAGCGGTAACTTCGCCCACTGCTCAGCAGCGGAACGTTTCATAGCGAACGCATCGACTACAAACCGATCGTCCAACGCGTCGATCGTCGTCATCGTCGCTTTGCAGTTGGACGCCTGAAGTGCAAGATTGCTGGCAGCGATCAACAGTGCGAATTGTTGAGGCGGCTTGTGTGCTGGATCCTTTGCGGCGGTTAATAACTCAGTCGCAAGGGCTGCTTTCTGTTCCGACGTTTTGGCATCGGCGTACGCGCTTTCGTAGACGTCACGAACCAATTTCATCGCTACGGTTTGTTCCGCCTGCTGTGGCACGGGCAATTTCCCCGCGGCAACACCCGCGACATTTGCTACCGGCTGCATGGTGTCCGGAGCAACCGCGGCAGCGAGTTCAGAATCCACTGCTTGATCGGGAGCTTGAGGCGATGGCTGTGCGACGAGTGTAACGGCAGTAGAGTAGGAATGCTCAGTAGATTGAAACTTGGTCAGCGTACTTGCTTGAATCCAAGTGATACCGGCGATGATGACTCCGAGGCCGAGAACCAAAGAGCCCATCAAACACAGTTCGAGATTCCCTGTCTGTTGAACGGGCGAGGTTCCAGGAACAAAATCATTCGCTGACGCAATCGATTCGTCCGAACGTCCATTACATTCCGCTCGATTGACTTGCCAGGGTCTGGAGTTGGAATTCAAGGACATGCGTGTTCGATTCAGTAAATTCGATTCAGTAAAATGGGACGCTGCGGAAACCTTTTCCCGTTCGACTGGTCCTGGTCAAGGGGTCACGGCGAACTGCGGTTCCACATGCGTCGCCCTGTCTGGATGCAACCGACGAGGTCCGATTTTGGGAGCCGGATGTTTGCCATTGTCGATCAACGTGATCGCGATCATGATTGCGACATTAGTATACAGCAGTACCCCTCGCACCGCTCTTGCTGGGTCGTTTTGCTGCTCAACCGTATAAGAAACGCAGGGCGCCTGGGTTGACGCCCTGCCGGGTCGCAAACCAATTAGTCGATGGTATGCACACCGCTACGGGTCAAGCGAGCGTCCGTGTTGACCAGCCGCATCGTATTGCGATCTTGAACCAGCAGCCGCACATGTCCGCTGCGCGTCGCGTATCGCTGCAATGCAGCGTCAATCGGAATTCGGTAGCCGTTGACGACCCCAATCTGATGGCCGTTGACGGTCAAAATTCGATCGCCAACCTGCAGCCCTGCGCGGGCCGCGGCAGTTTGCGGATAGACTTCGGTCAACAGCATGCCGGTTGATGTGTAGCTGCCATACACACCCAGATACCATGGCCCAGGTCCGTGGGTTCCTGGTCGATTAGGTCGCGGATTCTTGGGTTCCACAAAACCATCCCACTGCTTTGCGACCTGGGTTTTGACCTCCGCTGGACCGGCATCGCCGCTGCTTGTCTGGGTCATGATGGGTTGCAGTTCACCTCCGTCATGTCCCGGGACAGCTTGATCAGCGTGAGTCCACTGATTTTGCGAAACCAACATCAAAACTGCCAAGATCAAAGAACAACTGAAACGTACCATGAGATGTCCTCCTTCGACGGACAATAGGACCGACGGTTGCATTTGCCCGCCAGAGTCGCACGCTCGGACGCTAGACAAAGCTACCTTGTTGTGCACGCAACGATTACAACCAGGATCAATTATTACGTCAGGTCACTGCCGGACAATTGCCCCCGGCTGATTTCCGAAAGATTCGTGGGCGCCGGGAGTAGGCACCGGGAACTGGGAGTGTCCAGACGCACCGAAGCAAATTGCTGGGGACGAAACATTCGTGTCGATCGGCTACTGACATTTGCCAAATTGGCGATTGACTGTGACGCATTGAGTTTTCAGTGACGGCGTCCCTCTATCCGGCTGTAATCGACCGGTACGTATGGTTTTCGGTATCGCCCACTCGGCCTGCTCAAATCACCACCGGCCATGTTAGACTTCGTTACAACGCCGGTAGATGACTGAGCTAATTCAGCCCACATGCGACCGGTCGATTTCAGGGAGTTTTCGTACGCAATGGACGCTTTCGCTGTCAATCAGTTCATCATTGATTTGCTAATCGTGTTGGCGGCTGGTTTCGTCTCCGGTGTGATCTGCAAACGAGCTGGGATCTCGTTGTTGGTGGGATACCTGGTGATCGGTGCGATCATTGGTCAGGGCAGCCTCGGGTTGGTTTCGCAAACGAATCATGAATTGGAGTACTTGGCTCGCGCCGGTGCCTTGTTCTTGCTATTTGCGGTCGGACTTGAGTTTTCGATCGAAGAACTGTTGCGGCTCAGTCGGTACTTCTTGATTGGCGGGGCCGTCCAGATGTTGCTGGTCACCCTGCCGCTGACGGTGGTCTGCTTGTTGCTTGGCATGACCTGGAAACCTGCTTTACTGGCTGCGGCGGCGGGCGCGCTGAGTTCGACGATTCTGGTGTTCAAGGCGCTGGCTGAATGGGGTCAATCTGCGACGCCGCATGGCCGACGAGCCATTGGGATTCTATTGTTCCAGGATGTCGCATTGGTGCCGCTGATGTTGTTGGTGCCGCTGTTGACCGGCGGAGGTGAATCTCCGACCTTCACCGCGTTCGCGATTTTGGCTGGGAAATCGTTTTTGTTCATCCTCGCGGTGATCGCGTTACGACGGGCGATCGCCGACTGGTTGGTTCCACTCCTTGCAAAATTGCGGAGCGTCGAGCTGGTCGTTTTGTTCGCATTGACCATGCTCGGGGGGGCGTGCCTGGCATCGTCAGCGATCGGATTGCCACCAGCAGTCGGCGCGTTGGCGACCGGCTTGATGCTCAGCGGCAATCGGCTTAGCGAACAGATTGACACGCTGATTTTGCCGTACCGCGAATCGTTCGCCGCCGTATTCTTTGTGACGTTGGGAACGCTGCTTGATCCGGCCCAATTCTTCGAAGAGCCGTTCTTGCTGGCCGCCGGTCTGGTCGGAATGCTGGCTCTGAAGTCGATCGCCGCGACGGTTGCCCTGAAACTGATTGGATTGAATTGGCGTGCGGCAGCAGGTATGGGAATTGGATTGGCGCAGCTGGGCGAATTCTCGTTTTTGTTGATCGCCGACGGCGTCACGCGAGGAATCATCAGTGTCGCGGACTACAACCGAATGCTGTTCATCGCTCTGGGGACGCTGATCTTGACACCTCAATTGATCAAGCTCGGGCTGCGTTGGGCGGGGCCGGCCGAACCGGAAAGAAAACCTGGCAGGTACCCGTCGATCGCAGAAACCAAGGATATTTCCAAGGCATTGGTGATCGGAATTGGTCCCATCGGGCGACAAGTTGCGTCGCGGCTGGAGACATTGGGTGTCGATGTCTGCTTGGTGGACCAGAGTCCAATCAATTTGCATCCGTTCGCCCAACAAGGATTCTGCACGGTTGCCGGTGATGCCCGCGACAGCGATGTACTTCATCGCGTGGGGCTGGAGAGTTGCCGACTGGCCGTTGTCTGTGTGCGCGACGATAGCTCGGCACAACAGATCGTCCGCGCCCTGCGCGATGGGAACCCCGATGTCTACATCATCGTTCGTGTCCGCTTTCTCGCCAATGTGGCATCGGGGCGGAAAATGGGCGCAGATCAGGTCGTCAGCGAAGAAGAAGAGGCGTCCGGTGCATTAATTTCGTTGTGTGAGCAAGTCGTCGCAGCAAGCGCTGTCGCAGATGATGACGGGGATGAACCGACAAGATGACGTGGGCGTGGGTGTCGATCGTTGGAGGGTTGATCTTACTGGTTGCCGGTGGCGAGTTGCTGGTGCGCGGCGCATCGACGCTCGCTTATGCGATGCGGATCCCACCGTTGGTGATTGGTTTGACCGTCGTGGCATTTGGCACCAGTGCTCCCGAACTCGCCGTGTCGGTTCAATCAGCACTCGCCGGGGATGCGGATATCGCGTTGGGGAACGTCGTCGGCAGCAATATCTTGAACGTATTGTTGATTCTTGGTGCCTCGGCGATGATCATCCCGCTGGTCGTGTCCAGTCAATTGATTCGGCGAGATGTTCCCTTGATGGTGGCGGCATCCGTGTTGATGCTTTTGTTGGGGCTCGATGGCAGTATCGGTCGCGTCGATGGAGTGATTCTGTTCGGTGGGTTACTCGTATTCACGTTCTGGTGCGTGCGTGAAGGACGACGCGCAACCGCGGCGGAACAGGCCGAGTTTCAGCAGGAGATGCCAAAAGTAGGAACGGGCCGTATCGCCACGCTGAAATACGTGGCATTGATCACGGTCGGCTTGGTAATGCTGGGGTTCGGCGCGACCTGGCTGATTGCCGGTGCGGTGGCAATCGCCACTCACTGGGGCGTCAGCAAACTGATCATCAGTTTGACGATTGTTGCCGCTGGTACGTCGCTACCCGAGATCGTGACTTCGATCATCGCTGCTTGGCGAGGCGAGCGTGACATTGCCGTGGGCAACGTCGTCGGCAGTAACCTGTTTAATATTTTATGTGTGCTGGGACTGACCGGATTGGTGGCGCCGGTGGGGATCGAAGTTCCATCATCGGCGCTCCAATTTGATATTCCGGTGATGATTGCCGCAGCGGTCGCCTGCCTACCTGTTTTCTTTACAGGTCATGTCATCTCGCGATGGGAAGGCGGAATGTTCTTTGCATATTACTTGATCTACACGGCCTATCTGGTGCTGGAGGCGACCGCGAGTATCCATCGGCGGGCGATTGCTGACGTGATGGTTTCGTTCGTCATCCCGCTGACGATCGTTACGTTACTGATCACTGTCTATCGGTACACCCGATCGAGAATGACCACTGAGAGCGACTGATTGTGCTGACGCAGATGGGTGCACTTTGGGTACGCCGACGGATTCCACGAGGACCGGCGTTGCGACTGCGACGATGTGACGTCCTGGTGGCTGAACAGCCCAGTTCGATCGATACAGCAAAAACAGGGGCGTTTACCGCCAAAATCCTTGACTTCGGCATTTCCGTGGAGTTACCTAATCCTTTGGCGTTCCCTATGTTATCTACGCGAAATCCCAACTGACTCCTGCCCGTCAAATTGCATTTGGCCGGTACGGAACTGTATCACTGACTGATTCATTTTCCTGAGTAACCCCGCAATGATTCCAATCCTTCGCAAGGCAACAAGAGCGTCGAATCAACACACCACACACAAACGACAACGGACGACCAGCTGGACCCTTGCTCCGCTTGAGTCCCGACTGATGCTGGCCGGCGATGTAGGTGCCGCCATCTCGGACGGCGCCGCAATTGGATTGGTTCATGATGCTGCTGGCGTGGTCGCGGCGGACG
>JABDKS010000113.1 GCA_013002105.1 Pirellulaceae bacterium
GCGTCAAGGTGCGGATGGCTGTGGTCTTGATCGTGTTGAATTGATTTTGGAAAGTTGATAGGTGCGAGACACGGCGCGGTATCCCGGAAGTTTGCGTAGCGATTCCAAATCAGGATCGGTCGCCAAACGATCCGCTTCGTAGCCTGCGCGGATGGCACGTGACAGGAATGACAGGGCACGGACATGGCTACTTTGGTCGGGCATCAATGCGCAAATACAAGCGGCTTGATAGAGCGTGCGCGGCGTGTCGGGAGGCGTCGTGGCAAGGTCCAAGTCCGCCTTGGCTTCGTCGTAACGGCCCAATCGAGTCAAAACTAATGCGCGATCAATGATGGCGGTCTCATTAGTTGGTTGAATTCGGGTGACCTCGCGATAGGTTTCGACGGCGTCACCGAGACGATCTAGTTTTTGTGACAACAACCTTGCCTTCATCATCAAAATCATCGGACTGTCCGGGTCTTGCGACAGTGCGTGCTCTAGATCCTGCAACGCGGATTCGGGATCCGTGTCGTCTCTGTAAATCGATCTGGCCATCAATGACGACGCGTTGACATTGTCCGTTTGAAGAGCCTGTGCAAAATCTCGGTCCGCCAATTCATCGTCGCCACGGCTTCGGTAAGCGCGGGCTCGCTGCAAAAGCGCGTAGGCATTTCCGGGAGACAACTCCAGGACGCGACTGAAATCCTTGATCGCTTCGTCGTCGCGACCCTGCCCGAGACGCAGCAATCCGCGATTGGAAAGCGCCGTTTGATTGGTCGAATCAAGCTCGATCGCTTTGGTAAAGTCCGTTTCTGCCCGGTTTGGTTCACGGAGTTTGATGTAGCACAGCCCTCGGAGCACACGCAGTTGCGACGAATTGGGAGCACGGTCGATCGACTGGGTGAAGGAAAGTTTTGCGTCCTCGTATCTGGCTTCGCCATACTGCGACCGGCCGAGGCTGGTCCAGCGAAGGGTCGAAGGGATGCTGTCGCGATCGGCAAGCGAAGTCAGCAATTCGTTGGCCGACTTGTAGTCGTGAAGCGACATGCGCCGAACGGCTTCTAAATAGATTTCGGTGTCACTGTCGGCTTGGATGTCGCGAGCCTTGCTCAGTAACTCTTCGTGATGGTCGTCGTTGGCGAATCGTGCGCGAGCGGCCTTGAGGAATGCGACGGCTCGAGAGGGTTGCCGACCGGTACTTTCTGCAGCGGCGGCAATCAATTGATCCAACCGTTGCAGCTGATCGTTTTGCAAAACACCTTGACGAAATTTGGGGCGTAACCGATCGACTTCCAAAAATCCAACGTGCCCGACGTGACGCAGCATCGCGTCGTGAATCTGTGCTCGCGATACCGGCGTTGTCAGGGATGATACGAACTTGTTTTGCCGGTCACGGGATAATAATCCATGACGATCGAGCAGATCGATGTTTGCTTGAACACTGGTGTCCAACGATCGTTGGGGATCCGCCATGACCGCCGCGAGCGCATCGGCGGATTGTCGTGAGAACGAATCGAACGCCGACACCGCGGCTAAGTGCAGCGACTTTTCACGATACACCGATGCGGTATATCCAAGTGGTATCAATAGGCTGAACAACAAGAGAGCGACCGTACCCCCGGACGTCGTACTTGGGTGCCGTCGAAACCACTTCCGAATTCGCGATAAGCGTGGTTCCGCGGAATGCACCAGCGATAGATTCGCTCGTTCGCATTCCAAATCGTGCCGTAGGTCGTCCGCTGACGCATACCGATCACTAGGCGAGAACTCCAGACAGCGGGAGATGATAACGCGTAACCCCGCCGAAACGTTGTCGTCATTACGCCAATCGGGAACAGTTCTGCGAATACTGACTGCGGGTTCCAAGTCAATCGGTGCGGCAGATATTGGCGTCGGAAATGGTAATCGACCGGTTACGAATTCAAATAGCATGACGCCCAGACTGTAGATGTCCGACGTTGCCTGCAATGCTATCTTTTTGCCCATCAACGCTTCGTACGTTTCCGGTGCCATGTATGGCAGCGTGCCACCGACCAACCGTGCATCGCCGCGGTCCAACGATTGCGAAAGATTAAAATCCAGGAGTGCCGGTTCGCCGTCATTGCGAATCAAGACGTTGCCTGGTTTTAAATCGCCGTGTAAGACACCTCGTGCGTGCGAGTGGGCCAGCGCGGACGCGAGTCGCTGAAAAATCCAAATCGCCAGCTCGTTGCAACCGAGTGACTGCAGTTTTTCGAGCGGTTTTAAAACTGCGTGATCGTTGGCTGCTGGTGCCCAACTTGGGTCAAGGCCACTGTCGGGGGCGTCCGATGAGACGACCGTATCATGGACGCATGCCTGAACCGTCTGAACCAGACTCTGACCAACGCGTGGAAGACTGCCACGGGATCGTTCACCAGTTGTCGTCATGAAATCCTTCAGCGTCACGCTGCCGGCGTACGGCATGCAAATCACGCTTTTCGAATGGATCTGATCAAACGAATAAATCGGAACGATATTGGTGTGCTGCAGCATCGCCATGTTTTGCGATTCGGCGATCGCTTCGGAGACGACCTTCAGCACCACAAATCGATCCGCTAGTTCGTTTTGCGTCGCCAAATAGACACGACTGAACGCTCCTCGGCCGATTTCCTGCATGATCCGAAAACCAGTGGCTTCGATGGCTACTCGGATCGCAGCGTCAGATCCGTGGTTGGGATCCAGCGGCTCGGCTGGTGGCGCCACATGAGTGGCCCGTGAACGCGCCGTTGATTCGCGGGTCAGGCGTTGAAACCAAAGTTCGTTCTTGACACCCGGCAGGTCGCTCCAGCGTGACACCGGCAATGCGTGTCCGTGATAATCTCTCAGTCGGTAGTCTTCGAATGCGATCTGCGCAGCGCTGGTAGATTGGGTTAGCAGGTCGCCGAATTGATCGAAGTAGTCTTCCAGTTGGATGGAAAGTCCTTGCTTGTATCGCAATTCGATATCGATCCGAATCAATTCGGTTGCAGCTTCATGATCGTCGGCCAATTGGTACTGCTGCAAAAGGGTACGAATGGCGGAACGAGATTCGGGTGTCCATTCTTCTTCGAACCGATCAACGACATTATCAATGGCGTCATCGATCTGTTCATTGCTGGCCTGATTGATCCTGACTGGATTGATCATTTTTTGTGTCCCACCTGCTCCATTGATCGACAGATTACCGTTGCTCGATTTTAATCCGAGAACGACGATCGTCTGTTTGGGCGTCTTCCTATTGGGTGGAGCCAAAAACAGGCGGCGAGACCGCCACCTATTTTGTAGAAAGACTGAAAAAGTTCTGTTTGATGCAGTGCGCGGTGATGAGAGGGTGGATCACTCACCATCGAGCAGCAAGCTGGCGAGCTTCTCGCGACTTTTTTGAAGACGTCGTTCAATGGTTCGACAGCTACGACGTGTCGCGGCGCTTATCTCGTCCACGCTGTTTCCCTGGACTCGCAGCAATAGGATTTCGCGATCGAGGGGACGCAGTAATTCCAATGTCTCACGAAAACAGACCTCGAAGAATTCGATCGACGCGTGATCAATCATCGTCGACTGGCCTTCGTCGCTACCGTCTAACGAAACGCGACGGTTGATGTCACGGCACTGTGCGGCGTGATGGGTGGCAGAGTTTCGCAGTTTATTGATAGCGATGACTGCCATGAGGTTCCAAAGTGTGGTTCCCGGCGGCGCGTCGTAATGTCCAGACTGTACACCACGAAAGACACTTCGAAAAATCGACTGAACCAAGTCTTCTGGTTCCGTGGCGGTCGCCAATTGATCGCCGAGTTTTGATTTGACCAAACCAAAAACACGCCGAGCGTAACGTTCGTACAGTATGGTCGCGGCTTCCGTGTCTCCGTCGCGAACCATCACCACCAGGGAACGATCGGTCGGCGACATGCCTTCGGGATTGATGTCATCAGAGTTCACGGTCGGCCGACAATGCAGTCGCGAAATAGAGAACTCAACTTAACCATCCCCGTCTAAAACTCAACCATCGCGCCGGCGACAGTTCCGCGATCAGTTGGGTATTTCGCAATAGAGAAGTGCTCGCTGCAAGCCCGGCATCGGTTACCCGCATGACCGTCAAAGCTACTTGCCAACGTCAACGCAACGTTTCGACACGCACACCGGTGCCAGCGCGTCATCTGATCGCGCTGATTCGTGTGGCGAATCGATGGTGGCTGCCTGTGGTCTGCAAATAAAAAAGAACGAAGTTGTGCTCACCACTCCGCAGAGTGGTATGCCCCATGTGAGCACAACCGCGTCCCATATAACCACAAGTGCCTATTGTGCTCCGTCAGCAACAAACCCCGTCGGTTACTAGGTAGAGGTGAATTCAATCCGATTTCCCGACATCAAATCTGAACAAAATCGAATTTCTTTTTTCCAGTGATCAGCGATGTCTTCTGGTGGCCGAGTGTAACGACGTGGGAACCCCCAGTTTGGAAGTCGTGCGGTTTTGAATTTCAGCGATACAGGATTGATGCAGTTCAGACTGCTCGCTTCCTTCGGGCAACGCCGTAGTGGATCAATCCTGTGGCGTTGCGATACAAAAACCCGCTAATGCGTTGCCCGCAGGGACAATGAAGGCGGACGTGGTCAGCATTTCACTCAATAGCCGCACAACGTCCTCGTTGGGCATAACGGTGTCTTCGGCTGGGGAAACGGTCGCAGTTGACCAGCGTCAGTTACAGCGATTTCATGAACCACTGCACACGTTTGCTGAATTCGAACATTTCCACGCCGACGATCCGCTCGAAGTCCTTGATCCGTTCGGTCTTCTCGTAGAGACGAAATGGGGGTCGTGTGGCGGTGTAATTAAGCAGCCGAGCGAACTCTTTGGGTTGGCGTTCGGCCAGGTAAAACATCATCGCCCAACTGACCGCGTAGGCATTGTCGATGGTTTTGTCGTCTGAAAAGAGTTCGTCATCTCCGATCAGTTGCACCACGGATTGATAGAATTTCAGTTCGTTGCGCCCGCTCAGTTGGGATTTGATCACGTGAATGCTGTCAGCGTTTGACCGATCACGGACATTCGACCCTGCTTTTCTGCTGGTCATCGCGGGGGACTCAAACATCTGGCCGATCCCTTCGGTGATCCACTTGGGCGTATCGGTCACGCGGCTATGAACGCCGGAGTTGAATGCGGATTGATGGGCCGCTTCGTGTCGCACCGTCGAAGCGATGATGGACAGATGACCGCCGTCATGGGTCATCACACGGTTGCTGTCGTTGGAATAGATGCCGGCAACTCGCGACACATCGATTTTTTGCCGTTTGAACTCGGCATACATCGCTTCTTGATCGGGATAAACGACTGCTACCATTGGGAATCGGCCATTTCGCACTTTGACGCCCCGTTTGGACATGTACGTCGAAAACGAACGGTGTGCCTGTTCGAACAGGCGGGGCCAGCGATCATCGCGTCCGGAGGGTTGGACAACCAAAAAATTCTGTGTCGCGACCACATCGAATCGTGATCCGAATTCAGCCCGCAATTCGTTGCGAAGCTCGGCGGCCGAGGTCGGTTCGTAACGTCCTTTGAATCGTCGAATATTGTCGTCCACCGACGGATCCAATGAATGCAGTCGCCCGTCACGCCCCAAGACAATCATTTCGTGAGCAAAGTCGACCAACGCCAATCCCTGCTGCGTCTTTCCGGACGAAAAGAATTCCACTAGCGCCGTCGTCTGTGCCGTCACCACGCTGGGCAAAAATGCCAACAACAGCCATGCGGCGGCCAAAACGCTCCGTCGGATCGAATTCGTGCGGTTCATCGGTACTTTTTAGCTCTCAGCGGGGAACTTCCTACGTCTCGATCAACGCTAGGTTAGAATTTTGATCGAGGGTCGCCCTGCCGACGATCCCGCTGGCGATCTGCTGAACCGATCGCATTAAAAGGCACAACAGGATCCGTTTATGAGGACGATGACGAAAATGCCGAG
>JABDKS010000127.1 GCA_013002105.1 Pirellulaceae bacterium
GTACAAGATACATGGAATGTCTTGTCGGGGTTGTCGGAGCAAACACAAGGATCGACGTGCGACTGGGGCAGCGGATTGGGTTCTTGTCCGTCCAGATCGCTGCAGCAAACCTACGAAAAAACGTGTCCTTGGGAAAGGACACGTCTCGTGCGCGATCAGTTAGATAGCCGGCGAATTTCCGTTGCCTAGCACGATGTTTCGTGGTATTCGCTGTCCATGCCCAGGCGATTCTTTAAGACGTTGAACTGATCAAAAAAACGTTCGCTGCTACTGTGGACGTGTTCAGCTTCGGTGATGAATTGCAAGTCGTGGTCCGGATAGACATCACTTGCGATCAGCGATTGCGCAAAAGACTCCCAGGGACTGCCATACACGATTAACAGCTTATGTTCGTCCAGTTGGACTTCCTGGCGTTTGGCCGGGTTGATCACGGCGATGCCGGTACAACCGTCGTTCAGCAGCAGATCTTCGTACTCCAGCAAGATGCTTTTGAGCACCGGCATATCAATGTGTTCGCGATACAAGTCTTCGTGACCGCCATTGGCCTGGTGACTGGTTTCCAGCACGACGTCCACGACTTTGCCAAGCGAATCGATCAGATCCAAAAATAGATCCATCAAGTAGTTGCTGCTGGCTGATGCCATGATGACTGGCGTTTGGTTGCCAGATTCGTCGACGTATTCGTCGAATCGGAATCCTTGTCGTGGAACAACTTGTAGGTCATAGGAGGGACGAATCGCGTCGGTCAGTTCGAAAGCGCCGTAGGTCCCAATGCCCATATGTGTTTGCAGTTCTTCGTCGCTGAGAGTCTCGAAGCTGCCTTCGGAAATCACGCGACCGGGGTCGTCCGTGGTTCCGTTTCGTAATATTCGTTTAAGAAAACCCATGATGTGAGTCCGGGGTGCTCGCTATCTAAATCGATCCGGGATTGCTCCCGGCTTCGGTTCGTCCTCGCGAACGAACTGTCTACACCCAACGCTAGGTTACGTCTGAACAGCAGTGCCAAAATCAGCTCAGACCTGACCAATTACCTACTGAAACGAGCCGAAAGAGCCCGTAAACCAGGAGTGGCCCGATTCATCGGAATAACCGGACCACGGGGGCTGCAATCCGATGGATCGCACTGCAATCCGATGGATCGCACTGGGTGACTCGTTTTTCCAACCCATGCGTCTATAATCTGCTGGCCTGACGTGATCGATGACGGTTGTGGAAGTCCCGGTTAAGGGTTCTCCATCAATTTCTCGGCGGCCGCCGCCTTTCTTTGTTCCTCGTCGCACTGCCTCGTGCCGCGATCATTGGACGCAAGACAACGTGAATACAACTCTCACCAAATCGCCGCCGAAGCGCAAGTCAACGTTTGTCTTCGCTATGTCCACCTGGTTGTGCCTCGTGGCGCAACTCGGTTGCGATTATTTGCCCGAGCGGCCACCGATGGCGCCGCCCAAAGCGAACACCAGCGTGGCGGATCAGGCCAAGGCAGAGCTGGAGGTGGTCGAAGCACCGCTGATCCGTTTCGAGGAGGATTGGGAATCGTGGTATGGCTATTACCGCAAAGACAAGCAAATTGGTTACAGCCACATCTCCGCCAGACGCTTGATCGATTTGAACGACGTCAGGGCTTCCAATGCCAATGTTCAACACACCGTGGATGACCAAGTGACATTGCGGCGTGGAAAATCGACGTTCATCCAGCATCTCACGCAGACTAGTACGGAAACGCCCGAAGGCCAGCTATTGAATTTCGAGAGCGTACTGAAGGTGGGGCCGGTGGTTTCCAAGTTTCACGGTCATATTGCCAAAGGGCAGCTAACGGTTGAAACGCTTCGTGGGACGGCACGTACGACCAAACGTATTCCTTGGCAATCGACCTATCGCGGACTTGTTGCGGTCGAGGAGTCGCTGCGTCGAAAACCAATGGAGAAAGGCGACAAACGAATTCTCAAGATGTTGCTGCCGATTCAGCACAAGGTCGCGTCGATCCAATTGTACTGCAGTGGTTCAGCGGCAGTCGCACAGCAGGACGGCAGTTTCGCCAAGATGATCGAGATCGTCAGTCAGGAAAAAATTGACGAGGGTCGGATCGCGGAACAGGTCATTTGGACGGATGAACAGGGTGTGATTCAAAAAATGTTGCGTCCGGCGATCGAACTGGTGGCCTTTCGCACCGACAAAGAAACGGCACAGGCCAAGATCGTTCCGATCGACGCGGTGATGCAAGCGACCGCGATCAGAGTGGACGACGAATTAGAACGGTCAGACGAAGCCAAGCAGGTTGCTTTTGTGCTGTCGCCGCTGCCGCAGTTTCTCGACGACGAAATCTCCGTTTCGATTCCCGTTGCACCCGATCAATTTGTCCGAAAGTTGAGCGATCAGACATCCCATGTTTTGGTCAGTCGAAAGATCGATGCTACGCCCGAGGGGTTCGCGTCACAAACCTTGCCGGTGGTGGATGCCGACAAAACCGCCAATTCGTTCATCGACAGTAGTTCCGCGTTGGTGCGGCGAATTGCTGCCGCGGCGGTCCGAGGCGAACTGGGCGAGCGGGAATTAGCTCTCGAATTGACTCGCACGACCAACAACCTGATGCAAACCGTGCCGCGAAGTCAGGGTTTTTCGAAGGCATCGGGAATTGCACAGTCAGCCCAGGGCGACTGCATGGAATACTCGATCCTCCTGGCCGCCTTGCTTCGAGCCAAAGGGATCCCGTCGCGTTTGGCGATTGGCTTGAAGTACGAAGCAGGTGAGGCGCCGCGAATGGTTTTCCACGTGTGGACGCTCGCTCATGTCGACGGGCAATGGTTGACGCTTGATGGACTGGTTGGCGGTATTCCGCCGGCGGATCGATTGACATTTGCAACGACCAATCTGAGCGGCGGAAACGAGTACGAAATCATCACACCGGTCTTAGATCTGATGAGTCAGATTGACATTCAGGTCAAGGCGGCAACTTATTGACGACCGATCGCACGCTCAGTCTTCATTGGTGCAATCGTTGGATCCAAAGTGTTCCGCGATGGCCCGCAGCAGCGGGTCGATTGTCTGAGATTGGATCTGATGCGGTGGCGCCCACTCAAACCATTTTGCCGACGGATGCTCGGTCAGCGTTAACTCCGGTTGATCGGGAAGGTAACCGAGAAAGTACTTGACCTTCTTGGTGAACACTTCGTCACCCCAACGTTTGTAGCTGACGGGATACTCGATTGCGAACTCGAATGAGTCATCGACCTCAATCGCATCGGCATCGATCCCTGTTTCCTCTTGCGTTTCTCGTAAGGCGGTTTCCAAGTAGGTCTCTTTTGGTTCACAATGCCCTTTGGGCAGGTCCCACCGATCTGGGTGTCGCATCAAAAGAAATTGACATCTAGGCTTTTTGATAAAGATCACGATGCCCGCAGCCTTTACCTTGCCTTTCGGTTTTTTCTTCACATCTTCCTCGCTTGCTTGTTGGAGGTGGGATTTGTGGAATGATCTCGGCGGATGGGCAGTGCCTTGTCCCGATTCCATTTGTTGTCCACCACTTATTGTCCACCACGCCCACTGTCATGCCCGACGGCGATCAGATTGACCCATTACACACTATGAAAATTTACACACGAACAGGCGACGCTGGCAGCACCGGCCTTTTTGGTGGGCCACGTGTCGCCAAAGATGACCGGCGAATAGAGGCTTACGGGACCGTCGATGAACTCAATGCCGCACTGGGCATTGCCAGGGCTTGCGGGGTTGCCGAAGTGGTCGATGACCAGTTGGACCAGATTCAACACGAGTTGTTTTCGATCGGTGCGGAGTTGGCAACGCCAGATCCGGATGCTCACCAGTTGCGTGTGATCAACCAGCAGCACGTTGAGCAATTGGAGCTGTGGATTGACGCTCACGAGTCGGGATTGGAGCCACTGAAGCATTTTATTTTGCCCGGAGGGTCGATCGCTGCGTCGCATCTGCATTTGGCCAGAGCCATCTGTCGTCGTGCCGAACGGCGAGTGGTAACACTCGGGAGCGAACCGCCGACCGACGCTGGTGAGGGGCCAATCTCTGAATCCTTGATCGTCTACTTAAACCGACTCAGTGACTACCTGTTTGTGCTCAGTCGTGCGGTGAATCAGAATGCCGGGATCAGCGAAGTCAAATGGGTGCG
>JABDKS010000145.1 GCA_013002105.1 Pirellulaceae bacterium
GGCGGTGCCGACGACATCTTTTTGTCGGCGGCCAACTATCAGTTGACGATTGGTAACGCGATTGCTGATAACACATCGGCAGCCGGTGACTTGGACATTTTGACCGACATCAGCATTCATGGTGCGAGTGCAGCGACCACCACGATTGACGCGAGCGGATTGGGCGCGACGCCTGAGCGCGTGTTCCACGTCTTCGGCGGCGCTCTCAGTATCGACAACTTGACCGTCTTCGGTGGATCTGGTGGCGGCTCGGGAGGCGGTGGAGCGAATGTCGAGATTGGTTCATTGGATGCGACAGACGTCATCTTTGACACCAATGATGGGAACAACGGGGGAGCGATTCAAAACAATGACACGCTGACGATGACTCGCACGATCGTCAGCAACAACACGTCCAACAGTGGTGCCGGGATCAATAGCTCGGGCACGATGACGCTGACCGATGTCGAGATGTTCGGCAACATCGCCAGTAATGCTGGTGGCGCGATCCGCAACTCAGGAACGGCCACTTTGAATTCAGTCACGCTGCGCAATAACTCGGCCAATCAGGGTGGCGGTTTGTATAACGGCGGCGGCTTCGCGAATATGAGCTTGACCAATGTAACCATCAGCAACAACACCGCGGTCACCTCCGGGGGCGGAATCTTCACCAACCAAACAATTGCGGCGACCAACGTCACGATCGCGTACAACCAGACAACCGCGATCGGCGGCACCGGTGGCGGTATCCACGCACAGGGTGGTGCCGGTGACGTTGATCTGTTGTCCAGCATCGTATCGAACAATACGGCCGACGTCGGCACCAACAGCAATAAGGGATTAACATCCAGCGGCAACAACGTTGTCGAAGACGGTGTAACGTTGGCATCGACGACGACGGGCGATCAAATCAACACCGATCCATTGCTGGATGCCACGTTGCAAAACAACGGCGGATTCACCAGCACGCACGCGTTGCAAAGTGGATCGCTGGCGATCAATCCGACATCGGACTTGGGTAGTCCCGCGACGGACCAGCGGGGCGTAGCACGCGTCGGCACACCGGACGCGGGTGCTTTCGAATTTGGCGGTCCCGTCGTTAACCCCGTTATCGACCTGGATACGGACAATAGCACGGGTGCAACAGGTAGCGACCTGAATGCCACCTTCGTTGTCTCGTCCGGTCCGGTTGCGATCGCCGATGTGGACGCCGCGTTGTCGGACCCAGACAGCACCGATTTGGAATCAATGACCGTCACGATCACGAACTTGCAAGACGCGGGCTCCGAGATTCTGGCTGCCGATACTTCCGGGACATCGATCTCGGCATCGTATGACTCTGGCACGGGTGTCTTGACGTTGTCGGGAACCGATACGGTCGCAAATTATCAGCAAGTCTTGCAGAGCGTCACGTACGACCATCTCTCTGCAACTCCTGACTATACGGATCGAGTGATCACGTTTGTCGCCAGCGACGGTACGAACGACAGCAACACAGCGACCGCCAATGTGCAGATTGCGCAATATGGCATCAACGTTTGGCTGTCGACCGTTGGCGATACCGCTTCACCAGGGGCCAGCGGGCTTTCGTCTTGGAGCGATTCGACGGCGTTAGAGTTTTCCGGACCGAGTCTGACTTTCGAACCGGGGACGACCAGCGGTAATTTGTCTGCGGCGTTTGACATCGATACGTTCGCCGCCGCCAATGTCAATCTGACGGCCTTACATGTCGTCGGTACCGATATGCGGATCGGTAGTACGATCAAGCATGTGGACTTGCAGGTTGGCGATGTGATTTTTGCCACTGATACAGCGACCACATTCACCAGCACAAATTCTTTGGCGACTCAGGCTCGAGACTTAGTTGTGTTCCGTGCCGATACGACTGGCGACTTCAGTAGCGGAACGTTTCTGATGTTATTGAACAATCCAATAGGTGGCGACATCACGGGGGTGACCCTAGTGGAGTCGGATACAACAGTCGGCGGCGTCGATCTAAACGCGGGTGACATCCTGCTGCTGGAGGACAGCGATCAGATCTTACGTTATCAGGTCACCGACGCGGGGCTCAATCAAACCAATGGCATCAGCAGTCTGTTAATTGACGGATCGGACATCGACTTAAACGAAAAGTTCGACGGGATCGAGTTGATCGAAAAGACAACTATTATCGGCGACACCGTGCTGACTGCCGGCCAGTTGTTGGTTTCCATCGACGTCGATGACGCGGATGTGGGCGGCACCGCTCTGGCCGATGAAGACGTTGCGATCTTGGATGTTACCCAGGCAGGCGAAACCACGATTGCGACGTCGACGTTGCTAATGGAAGGCAACGACGCAGGGTTTGACGCAGCGAGCGAAGATCTGAATGCATTGGCATTTCAGATGAACGTTGCCCCAGAGATGGATCTGGACGCCAATGACGACAGTGGTGTCAGCGGTTCCGACTATTACGTGAACTATACCGCTGGTGGTGCAGCAATCAATGTCGCGGACTCTGACGCTACATTGACGGACGCCAATACGACGGGCACGTTGGATTCGTTATTGATCACGCTGACCAATATCCAAGACACCGGACTGGAGTTCTTGGTCGCGGATACTTCCGGGACACTGATCACATCGTCGTACGACGGTTCGACCGGAGCATTGACGTTGTCGGGGACGGATACGGTCGCGAACTATCAGCAAGTGCTGCGAACGGTGACGTATCAGAATTTCTCCGGGACCCCCGATCTATCGACGCGGACCATTGAGTTCATTGCCAACGACGGCATCGTTAACAGCAATCTTGCGGTCACGACGTTGTCGATCGACGCACCGATTCTGGACTTGGACGCCAACGACAGCAGCGGTGCAATTGGAGCCGATTATCAAACGACATTACAACTTGGTGGGCCCGCAGTTGCGATTGCGGACGTCGATGCCACGTTGACCGATTCGGATAGCCCGAACTTGGAGTCATTGACCGTTACGATTAGCAATTTGTCCGACGGCGCGCTGGAGTCGCTGGACGCAAACGTCTCGGGGACTTCGATTACCAAATCATACGACAGCAACACGGGAATCTTAACGCTCAGCGGGACCGATTCAGTCGCGAATTACCAGTTAGTTTTGCAGAGCGTCACGTACGACACCGATGCGGTCGTTCCGACCGGACTGCAACGCGAGATCACGTTCGTTGCCGAGGATAGCAATGGTCAAGGCAACGTGGCCACCACCACTGTAGCGTTTGAGCTTACCGGCACCGGTTTGTTGATGTCGACGGAAAGTGACGTTGGTTCTCCCAGCGGCGCGCCCGGGCTGGATTCGTGGACGGATTCTGACGTCTTGGCGTTTTCGGATCCCAACTTGGCGTTGGAGCCAGGAACCACGGATGGAACATTCCGCGGATGGTTTAACGCGGAGGATTTTACAAACGGAGCCAACACGCGGGGTCTGCACCTGGTCGCCCGTGACATCACCATTGGAACGACCGATACGGTCCAGTTGCTGGCCGGTGACATGCTGTTTATCGATAGCGCCAACGACGACTTTGTTAGCAACAATACCTTGAACGTTGCCCCGGGCGACGTCGTCGCGTTTCGACCCGATGTGGAAGGGGATTTCAGCAGCGGCACGTTCATCAAAGTCTTGGATAATCCGACGGGTTCCGATCTGAGGGGTGTCAGTTTGGTCGAATCGGATACCGAAGTGGGCGGGATGACGCTGCGAGCAGGATCATTTTTGTTGGTTGAAAATGGCAGCAGAGATGTACTGCACTTTGACGTCGACGATGCCGGTGCGGGGACAACCAGTGGGACGTCGTCGGTCCTGATCCAAGGTACCGACATCAGCTTCGGTCAAGACATCGACGGCGTCGAGTTGATCGAACACACCACCGTGATTGGAGGCAAAACATTAGAGAGTGGTCAGATCCTGTTGTCGTTGACCGGCGATGACTCGACCGTGGCCGGCATTTCCACGACGCGTCACGATATATTTGTCCTGGATGTTACTCAAGCTGGAACGAACACGATCGCGACGGCATCGCTGTTATTCGAAGGTGCCGACGTCAACCTGGATAGTGGCAGTGAAGACGTTGATGCGATCGCACTGACGGTTCTCGGCTCCCGTCTTTTCGTCGATGGCTCTCTGTCGATAGACACGACCGCGACCGTTGACGGTGGATTGAATCTGAACAACGACGGTGGGAACGACGCTTATCTTTTGGCCGATGACGGCGGCGCGATTTTCAATGGATTGGGCCAACTGAGTTTGGAAGTGCAGTTCAGCAGCACGACATTGCCGGTCGACGGTGGCGATGCCGATTTCATCTCATATGCTGCAACCTCGACATCGGCCAATGATGTTTGGTTCGGTGTCTACTACGACACCGGGACCTCCACGTCGGGCCTGGGGATCGGAATCGACAATGCGTTCGTCTACGCGACTTCGTTTGACGAAACGACGTTGTATGACGGCGCACAACACACCGTCAGCGCGACCTGGGATGGTGCTACAGGCGACTACGAATTGTTCGTCGACGGTGTTTCGGTTGGATCGGGGAGCGGACTGAAAGCGGGTCACACGATTTCTGGTGGTGGCGAACTGGTGATCGGGATGGAACAAGATTCTGTCGGCGGTTCGTTCCAAAGTTCACAAGTCTTTCAGGGCACATTGTTTGATGCCCGCGTCTTTGACGACGTCCGGAGCGCCGGCGAGATTGCTGCCGGGCACGGTCAAACACTCGATCGGACCGAATCGGGATTGCTGGCCAATTGGACGTTCAACGATTTGTCCCTCGGTGGCGTCGTCACCGATACGGTCAATGCCAATCATCTGACGGTGATGCATGCGTCGGGAGGTGGATTCAGCGCGAGCACACCCAATCTGACCATGACGTTGACCGAAAACCCGGCGAACGGAACCGAGGTTGGCTGGGTAACCGGGACGGATACGCAACGCGAAGCCAAGATTGCCAGTTTGTTGGCGGCCGATCCCGATCTGACGTACAGCGAAGTCACCGGCAAGTTCTACAAGGTCGTCAGTGGGACGACGTCGTGGTCCGCCGCGCAAAGTGCCGCCACGACCACACCGTTGAGCGGTGTGAACGGGGAATTGGCGACGATCCGATCGGCAGCCGAAAACGAAGTGGTTCACGGAATTGCCCAAACGCTTGGGAGCAATGTCTGGCTTGGTGCGTCCGACGAAGTAACCGAGGGTGAGTGGCGATGGTACGACTCGACCACTCCCGCGGATCAGTTTTGGCAGGGTGATGGGAGCGGCAATGCGACCAACGGTGCGTTTGCCAATTGGAACGGGACAAATCCCAACGCGGGCACGGGCGATGACGATTACGCCATTTTGCGACAAGCCGACGGAAGATGGGCCGATCGTGGTGCGGGCACGAATCAGTCGTACGTCGTACAGTGGAATGCTGACGATGTGTTGGATCAGACCGATGTGATCACCTATTCATTGGCACCAGGCGGTGATGCTGGAGGACGATTTGCCGTCGATGCGGTTTCGGGACAGATTACCGTCGCCGATGGATCGCTGATCGATTTTGAATCTGCGACATCGCACACGATCACCGTGCGGATCACCGACAATGCCGCGAACACCGTTGATCGAGATTTCACGATCACAATCCGAGACGCCAACGACGCACCGGTGCTGGACAACAGCGGCGTGATGACGTTGGCGACGATCAATGAAGGCGAAACAAACACGTTTGGTGATCTGGTCTCGGCGATCATCGCCAGTGCCGGCGGTGACCGCATTACCGATCCGGATGCCGGTGCCGTCGAAGGTCTCGCAATCACGTCGGTTGATAGCAGCGGCGGCGTTTGGCAATACTCGACCAACAATGGGGCATCCTGGACAACGATCGCAGCCGCCACCGATAGCACGGCGGTGGCGCTGACGTCGACTGCAAATGATCGCATTCGTTTTGTGCCTGACACCAACTTCAACGGAGTCGCGACGTTTACGGCGCGGGCTTGGGATACCACTGACGGTGCGACCAGCGGTTCGATCGTCGATACGACAGCCAACGGTGGCGCGACCGCGTTCAGCACCGATGTGGAAACGGTTCAGATCACGGTCGATCCCGTTCAAATTGTGTTGTACCTAAGTACCGCGGGTGATGTGACGGCGAGCGGTGCGCCCGGATTGGATGATTGGAACGCCGGTGACATGCTCGGATTCGGTGACCCCAACATCGATTTCGAGCCCGGGACGACCAGCGGAACGTTTTACAACGAGCTGGATTTGGGCAGCTTTGCCAGTGATGGTAGTACGAACATTAGTGCCATGCATGTGGTGCAAAACGACATTACACTCGGTGGCGATACACAGCCAACGATTGACATCTTGGCCGGCGACCTGATGTTGGCGGTGACCAACAATAACGAGACGTTCACGGGATCGGACTTGGTTTCGATCTCGCCCAACAAGGCGGACGTCTTTGTGTTCCGCCCGGACACGCCGGGTGACTATTCGGCGGGGTCTTTCTTTATCTTGCTTGATGGCGTCGCGAGCAACGCCGTGTCCGGAATCTCGCTGGTGGAAACGGCCACGTTGGTCGGCGATCAGT
>JABDKS010000139.1 GCA_013002105.1 Pirellulaceae bacterium
TGCTGCGTGTGATCGCATTTGCGATGGCTAAGAATCCTGCCGCCCGCTTTGCGTCCACACAGCAGATCGCCGATGCGTTGAATGCTATTTTGGCATCCCTGAGCTCACCCAGCTCGGTGGGGATGACAACACCTAGCAACGATTCGGAGGTGGCGACATCGGCACCACCCGTCGCGCCGGTGCAATCGATCGGCACTGCAGAAAACAAAACCACCGGCTCGGCGTCCGCACCGCCATCAGGATTGCCCGAAACGAAATCGGGCGAATCGAAATCGGGCGAATCGAAATCAGCCGGATCTAAATCGGGCGAAACGAAGCGTTCCGGGTCCAAACGCAAATCGAAAACCAAACGTCGGTCCAAGAAGCCGGCCGGATTGGATCAGGCGGATACTCAGCAGGGAGCGACAACCCCGCCATCGCCTCCCAGTGTCGCGTCCACCGATTCTGCTTCCACTGCCGGCGTCCAGCCAAGCAAGCCACCCACACCGGTCGTTGCCCCACCCATCACGCCGACCACCACGTCTGACAAACAGAGGTCCGATCTGGGCCAAGCATCGACGACCGTGTCCGCAGGCGACGGTGCCCATTCGGGTGCAACCGCCCCGTCCCAATCGAAAACGACCCTGTCCCAGCCGAACACGACCGCCGCTGCCCCGGCAATCGTCACCGCACGGCCTGATTCAATCCCGCCAGAGCCGCCACCGGTCGCCGATGCCGATGGCAAGCCGTCCGAACAGAAGTCCGAACAGAAGCAATCGCCGTTGCGAAGGCGTAAGCGAAAGAAAAGCAAAGCCCCGTTGATTCTCGGTGCACTGAGCGTTCCCGTGCTCGCCATGCTGATCATGGTGATCGTCGGCGGCCCGTTATCGCCCGCTCCCAAGCCCAAGAAGAAACGGCCGCCGATTCCTGCTGTCGTGCCCGCTGTAGGCTCCGCGACACGCACGCCGACTCAGGTACCCACCGACACTCCGCCTGCCGTGGTGACCAATAGTGGTTCTGCGGGCGATGCTCCAGGTGGTTATCGCCTGGTCAACGAAGGAGAGTTTTTGTGGGTGCCTCCTTATCCCGCTGATACCAAGCCCGCTTCGCTGGACCTGTTGCCGCCGGGACCTGCTGTCATCGTTGCCGCCCGTTTGAACAAGGTGATCACCGATACCACCGGTCGCGATGTGGTCGCATCGTTGTCGCCAGAATTGGCAGGGCTGATCAAACAAGCCGCCGATCGTGCACGCATCAAAGTGCAGGAGATCGATCGCTGCGCCGCCGCGCTCCATGCTGGTGAAAATGGCTGGCCGCAAGTATCGCTGGTCATCGAGCTGCTCGAGCCTCGGTCGGCCAAGGAGTTGTCCGACATGTGGCAGGCATCGGCGGCTCGAACTGCCGATGGTGCGACCATCTACGCTGGCGAGGAGCCCGATGGCGACGCCTATTTCCTGGGTGATTCTCAGCAGGGTGCGTTGGCACCCGATGCGATGGTCAAACGATTTGCCATTGGTTCCATCGAGATGATGAAAGAGGTAGCGGCAAACGAGGGTGGCGGTATCCCGCTACCGCGCGCGTTGCAGAAGCTATGGGACAAGTCGAGTGACCAAGCGGACCTTACGGTATTGATCACGCCGAATTTCCTGTTTGCCGACGGACGAGCAATGCTGCAGAGCGTTGCGCCCGAGCTAGTCGACCCGCTTAAGAAGGTTTTGATCTCGGATTTCGCCGGTGTGATGATTTCGGCGACAGCTCACGAAGGAACGGTTTATTCAGAAGTTCGCGCGACACCCAGTGGTGGCGTCACAGCGGTGTCGTTGATGAAAAAATTAAGTGATGCGATTGGTCAATGGCCCTCTTGGGCACAGGACTTCAGCGTGGACGCGACACCGGATCGTTCTTGGAAGCTACTGGCCAACCGATTACCGCAAATGATGCGGTTCTTTGCGGATCACAGTCGATTCTCGGTCGAAGACGACGTAGCGGTTGCTAATAACTATTTGCCGGGAAATGCGGCGTCGCAGATTTCGTTGGCGACGTTATTAGCGATGAACACAAAACCCGGGGTCGCTGTTGCTGCGATCGCGCCGACCCCGGAAAAGCCGCTGACGGTCAACGAAATGTTGGACCGAACAATGTCTGTCTCGTTCGAACAAGAGTCGCTGGAATTTGCCATCAACGTGATCGTGGACGAATTCAAGCAATCGTTACCAGCAGGATCAACGATGCCACCGGTGCGAATGATTGGCAGCGACCTGGAGAAAATGGGCATCACGCAAAACCAACAGATACGTGACTTCAACAAGCAAGAGGTCCCGCTTCGCTCCGTCCTGACCGATCTGGTTCGCGGTGCCAACCCCGATAAGACGGCGACCGGTCCGGACGATCCAAAGCAGGCACTGGTGTGGGTGGTGACGGAGAAAGCGGGCGGTGGTACCGAGATCCTCGTGACGACCCGGCAGGCGGCTGATGGCAATTACGATTTGCCTCCGGAATTCAAGATCAAGCCATAGAACTGATCAGCGACCGGCAAGAATTGTCCGTCAAAAGGAGGAATCCTTGTACGCGACAGCGGGTTGCAACTCCGTTTTTCGCAATCAATATCGGGTGCCGTCGTCGCATTGATCTCGTCCTGTTCACTGGCGTCCCCTTGCCCACAGAGTGGACAAACTACAATTGTTGCTCGTTCGGTCGCATCGCGTGATCGTGCGTTTTGATATGTATCCGTACAGAATTTTTTAGATTGAGTGAATTTCATGCGTGTAATTGTGACCGGATCAAGCGGGTTAATCGGATCCGCCGCTGTCCGACATTGGGATGCCTTGGGCGACGAAGTCATTGGCATCGACAACGACATGCGCGCAACATTCTTCGGTCCCGACGGCAGTACAAAATGGAATCAAGGGGTTCTGGAATCCGAAACCAAGAATTTTCGTACCGTTTCGATCGATATCCGTGATCGCGATGCGATTTTGGACCTGTTCAAAAACGAGCCACCCGATCTGGTTGTGCACTGTGCGGCACAACCCTCGCACGATAAAGCGGCCGCGATCCCATTCTTGGACTTCGAAGTCAACGCCAATGGAACACTGAATTTGCTCGAGGGCACGCGACAATTTGCTCCCGAAGCTGCTTTCTGTCACATGAGTACCAACAAGGTGTACGGTGATGCGCCCAATGAGTTGCCGTTGAAGGAGTTGGAGACGCGATGGGAATACGCACGCGAGGAGGACTACGACGGGATCGACGAATCATGCCGAATCGATCAAACGATGCATTCGTTATTTGGCGCCTCCAAAACCGCTGCCGATGTCTTGGCTCAAGAGTACGGAAAGTATTTTGGACTCAAGACCGGCATTTTTCGCGGTGGTTGCTTGACCGGCGCGAGTCACAGTGGTGTGGAGCTGCACGGGTTCTTGAGCTACCTGGTTCATGTTGCGGTGACTGGCAAGCCCTACACGATTTTTGGATACAAGGGAAAGCAGGTTCGCGACCAAATCGAATGCAGTGACGTCGTCAAAGCATTCGAATCATTCGCCAAAAATCCACGGCCCGGTGAGGTCTATAACATTGGTGGTGGACGTGACAACGCCGCCAGTGTGCTGGAGTGCATCACGATGATCGAGCAGATCGGAGGACACAAAGTCAATTACTCGTTGGGTGACGACAATCGCAAAGGCGATCACATCTGCTACATCAGCGACCTATCAAAACTTCGTCGCGATTATCCTGATTGGGATATCCGTGTGTCGTTAAAAGACATACTGACGCAAATGATCGAAGCGGCCGAGAATAAAATGGCCGAAGCGTAGTGCTTCATCCCGACGATCAAATGTGGGTCGGCTGTAGTGGATCTTGTGAAAGATCCCGGAGTCGGAGGATCTGTCACAAGATCCACTCCCCGAAAGTCAAGCTGTGATGTTTGTTCCACCGTCGTCACGACGCCGGCAAACGTAGTTGCATCACGCGTATCGGATGGTCGATGTCGTCGGCCAATTCAATACGGTGCTCTTGGTAGTCCCAGTCGCGATCGGTAATCCATTGCCGAAACTCCGTCGAGATGATTCGAAATGGATCGCTCAATAGAACCTGGCCATCTGCTGCGAGATGCTGGCGCCAACAGGTCTCCAGTTCGGGCCACAATTGTCGCAAGTAGGTGACGTCGCTACCAAGAATGATTGGAAATTGTTGATCGGCAATTTGGTCGATGCCGAATCTCAGTCGCTCGACTCGGCAACGGTCGCGAACCGGTAAGCAACTCATCCTGACCAGCAGCAAGGGATCTTCGACTCCGTCGGTTAACACCACGTTGGCTCCACGCAAAGCTGCCGCGATGCCGGCGTGGCCGGTGCCGCATCCGAGTTCCAACACGTCGACGTTGTCTAACGGCAGCCGATCGAGGTACTGATCCAGTCCGGCCGCAGCACGCCAAGTGGTCGCCCAAAACGGATCGATCACACCTGTTTCGCCTGCGTCTTGTCTTTCACAGGCCTCGATCAACATTCCGTCGGGATCGCTGGCGACGGCCAATGGCCAGGTCGTATTGGCGATCTGCGTCTCTTCCCATTTCCAAGCAAACCGAGCCGTCGCCAGTGCGGCCAGTCGATCCATGACTGCGGAATCGGTGATGTCAGGCATGTCCAATGAATCAATGGTGGAGGGGGTGTGATTACAACCGATTCGGAATGGATCGCTGTGGAAAAAGCTGGTGACATCGTCGTCCAGGTTTTGCCACGTCGACCCATCCCACTGGCGCTAGTTACTGCAACCAGGTGGCAACAGTTACTGCAGCCAAGTGGCAACGTCGGCGGCCGAGTACGTCAGGATTCCATCGGCACCGGCACGTTTGAATGCCAGCAGGCTTTCCATCACCGTTTGTTGCCGATCGAGCCAGCCCTTGTCGGCCGCCGCGGCCAGCATGGCGTATTCGCCGCTGACTTGATAGGCGAACGTGGGTGCGCCAAACGTCGATTTCACTCGATGGACGATATCCAAATAGGGCATTCCCGGTTTGACCATCACACTATCGGCACCTTCGGCCAGATCCAAGGCAACCTCGTGGAGTGCTTCGTCACTCTGAGAGGGGCTTTGCTGGTAAGTTTTTTTGCTTGCTTTCCCAAGCGAACCAGATGATCCCACCGCGTCGCGAAACGGTCCGTAAAACGCACTAGCGTATTTTGCTGCGTACGACATGATCTGGACATTGCTGTGACCGCCGTCGTCCAGCGCGCATCGGATCGCACCGATTCGACCATCCATCATGTCGCTCGGGGCGATGATATCGCATCCGGCATCGGCCTGAACCCGAGCCTGATTGCAAAGTACATCGATGGTGTCGTCGTTGACCACATCGCCATGACGAACCAAACCATCCTGCCCGTGACTACTGTACGGGTCCAACGCGACGTCACAAATGACGCCCAATTCCTCGCCCACTTCCTTTTTGATCGCACGAACGGTTCGACAAACCAAGTTGTCCGGGTTGACCGCTTCTTTGGCATCGTCGGTTTTCAATTCAGGGGCCGTGGCGGGAAAGATCGCGATCGCTGGTATCCCAAGCTCACACGCCCGCGCTGCTTCACGGCAAATCGATTCCACGTCCAACCGTTGCACACCTGGCAAACTTTCGACCGGTACTTGCGTTCGCGAATCGTGTACGAATAGCGGCCATATCAAGTCATTGACGCTTAGCTGGCATTCAGAAACCATTCGCCGCGACCAATCGTAGCGTCGAACGCGTCGCATTCGGGTTGCGGGAAAAGGCCCGCGAGCAAAATCAAACATCCAATATCCTTCGCGTGATCACGACTCACTATCTTGTCTTCTCTATCTTAAGAACCGGCAGAGTGATTGCTACCGCTGCACGCGAGTTCTTGCGACAATCGGCGCTTTCAAGCCTTTACAATGCCTCGTTTGTGGCACGCAGTGTTTCCGCTTTCAGTTTCCGCATTAAAATGACACGTCCGCTATGAAACAACGATTTGTCGCTCTGATAACGCTGTCACTGGTGCTGTTTCCGACCGCTTGCCTAGCGGTGGAGCGAACCATCGAGGCAGATGATTCGGATACGATGCCAGATCTTAGCGGCGATGGTTGGGTTGCCATCTTTAACGAGAAAGACACTCGTGGTTGGATACAAAGAAATGGAACCGCGACGTTTCGCGTCCATGATGGCGCGATTGTCGGCACGACTGCGACCGGCAGCGTGAACTCCTTTTTTTGCACGCAGCAAACGTACCTGGATTTTGAATTGACGTTTGAAGTCAACGTCGACGCAAAACTTAACAGCGGTGTTCAGATTCGATCGCAGTGTCGATCCGAATACAAAAACGGTCGGGTTTATGGTCCTCAAGTCGAAATCGAAGCAGCTCCGGGGCAAAGTGGGTATCTGTACAGCGAGGGCACGGGACGAAGTTGGATTAGCAAAGTGCAACCCATCACCGACGTCATGAACAATGGTCAGTGGAATCGATTCGTCGTGCGTGCCCGGGGTGATCGGCTGCAGACTTGGATCAACGGCGAGGCCATCTGTGATCTGCGTGATCCAGAATCAAACGCCGAAGGTTTTATCGGACTGCAAGTCCACCAGGTTCCCAAAGGCGAAGGACCCTACCAGGTACGATGGCGAGACATCCGTGTGCGCGTGTTGAAGTAGCGATCGTCTTTGGACGATTGCGCTTCGTGGGGCCTTTCACTGGTCGGTTTTTTCTCACCAATTATTGGTCATTCCCGTTGTGGATCAACAGGATGGGGTGGCTGACCGGAGCTCCCTCGGGCAATTCAGGTAACGGTTCCCCTGCGCGAAAGTTTTCGACCTGGTCGGGCGCGACAAGAATGGCCACGACCTGAAACTTGGTTCCAGCCGGCGTCCCCAGTTTTCCTAAGTAGACCGTATTGCGGAATCCTCCACCGGCGCTGCGCTGACAGGGTTGCTGCACATACCACGTTTCCTTGTCATCTTCGGTTCTTACCAACACCATCGGTACCAGCGACGGGTCACAAAGACCTGATACGTTGGGGCGTCGTGAAACGATCGAGCGGTCGGCTGGTCCGACCAACCGCACCAAGCTACTTCCCTCGCTGACCGCCTTTTCGAATTTTAGTGTGCCGAACTCCACCGTTGGTTTTTTATCGGGATCAAATTCAACAATCGTTGGCGCGCCGTACTGAATGTTGTCAGGTAGTTGCTTGATTGGGTCATTGGTTGACAGCGCCGCGCGTTGACGTCGCGTTGTCGGAATAGCCAGGCGGATGCGAAATCGCTCGCCGGCAATCGTTTTTGCGTTTCCGAATCG
>JABDKS010000188.1 GCA_013002105.1 Pirellulaceae bacterium
GCTTACCCGTATTACACCGTTCGCGGACCACGTGACTTCCTGGTCGACCAACCGCCAACGATCGGTCGCTAGGAAACAACCACTTATCGCCCCCAGGGTGGGTAAGTAACAGCGTTACCCATGCGAAACCGCTGGCTCTCGCCGAGCCCGCTGACACGCAAATGATCAAGGAGAATGACCAGCGATTGAGATAGCTCATCGGTGGTCATTTTTCGTTCAGCAGACCCACATCAATGGTTCATCAGCAGGTTTGTTTCGTCCAGTCGACCCTGGTCAGTGAACCGTCGTTCGCCAAGAATGGTCTTATGCGAATGAAGTGGTGAATCGATCGATTTTCGCGAAGTACCTGAGGCGTTTGATCGTACGTTTTTGATTGGCCCATCCCCCAGCTAGGTGAGTTTTATCGTGGCATCCGACGTTCGTCTGAAAGAACAGTTGCCCAACCTGACCGAAGAAATCGTGGCCACGTACACGCCCGATGATGCGATCAACCATTTGGGACATTGTGCACTGCCCAGCTATGAAGCGGTGATCGAGATTCTTGGTGACATCAAAGACATTTTGTATCCAGGCTATCGCCGCAAGGTTGGACTCCATAGTGGCAACATTCGCTATCACGTCGGTGGACTGATCGATTCCTTACACGATCACCTGACCACTCAGATCGCACGGGCGCTGCGTCACGAAGACCGCGTGCAACAAAATCACGATGACTGTGAAAGCGATATCGATTTCGAAGCCAAGGGACAGGCGATGGCCATCGAACTACTCAAGCGAATTCCAAGCTTGCGAAAAGTTCTGGCGACCGACGTGCAGGCAGCCTACGATGGCGACCCCGCGTGCCAAACAACCGACGAAGTTGTTTTCTGCTATCCCGGTTTCGAAGCGATCACGGTTTACCGCATCGCGCACGAGTTGTATCAGTTGGAAGTCCCTTTCATTCCACGAATGATGACCGAGTGGGCTCACCAACAAACCGGGATCGACATTCACCCCGGCGCCACCATCGGCAAACACTTCTTCATCGATCACGGAACCGGCGTGGTGGTGGGTGAGACTTGCGAGATCGGCGAGCACGTCAAACTGTATCAAGGTGTGACGTTAGGCGCGTTGAGCTTCAAAACCGACGACGATGGGCAACTGATTCGCGGCACCAAGCGGCATCCGACGATCGAAGACCGCGTGGTCGTTTACGCCAACGCGACGATCCTTGGCGGAAACACCGTGATCGGACGCGATTCGGTGATCGGATCGAGTGTTTGGATCACCAAAACCGTTTCGCCCAACACAACGGTGACGCTCGAAAAGCCACAGTTGCGCGTGCGTGGCGGCAAAAACGACGGGCTCCATCTGGACCATGACCTGAACTTCCAAATCTGATTTGCCCGCGAATGTTGGCTCTGGGATACCCCGGGGGCCGAATTCCCGCCTTTGTTGTCTGCCGGATTCATCACCATGATGCTTGTTCAGGCGATTCTTTTCCGACAGTTCCACTTCGGCAGTCGCTCGAAACTCGACGGTTACGTAAAGTGTTAAACACCAACTCACCTTCTGTCCGACCCTCGTTCCTGCCGTCTGATAAATCTGAGCGTACCCATTTTTTGGGACACGCCATCCTAAGGCCACCTGCACACACCAACATGCTGCCGTTTGATACCCACAACCGCACACGATTCGTCTTTGGCGAAGGAACCATTGAACGTCTGGGCGAACTGGCCGCGTCATTCAAGCCACGCTGCGTTTTGGTGGTCACGGATGCCGGACTCATCGACGCGGGGCACTTCGACGTCGGCGTGGCTTCGCTGCGCAAAAGCGGCCTGCGTGTTGAATCGTTTCATGACTTTGGCGAAAACCCCACGTCCGACATGGTCGACGCGGGAGTCCGTCGCGCCAGTGAAGTCAAACCGGATTTGTTGATTGGACTTGGCGGCGGCAGCAGCATGGATTGCTGCAAGGGTATTAACTTTGTTTATTCCTGCGGCGGGACCATCCACGATTATCAGGGCGTGGGCAAAGCGACCACCGACATGCTGCCCATGATCGCCGTTCCCACCACCGCTGGAACCGGTAGCGAAGCTCAGTCGTTTGCCTTGATCAGCGACGCCAAAACCCATGCCAAGATGCCCTGTGGTGACCCACGTGCTGCCTGCCGCATCGCGATTCTCGACCCGCTGTTGACCGTCACCCAACCTCAACGTGTGACCGCACTGACCGGAATCGACGCGATTTCACATGCGATCGAAACGTACGTCACCAAGCGACGCAATCCAATGTCCGTCACTTACAGCCGACGCGCATTCGGACTATTGGCCCAGGGCTTTTCGACGGTCCTGCAACAACCCAACAACATCCAAGCGCGCAGTCAAATGCAGGTGGGTGCCTGTTTTGCCGGGATGGCGATCGAAACATCCATGTTGGGCGCCGCCCATGCCACCGCCAATCCTCTGACGGCACACCACGACATCACGCACGGACAAGCCGTCGGAATGATGTTGCCCGCCGTGATTCGTTTTAACGGATCCGCCCACGCCGACTGGTACGCCGAATTGCTTCGCGAAGTCGATCCGACCGTGCCAACGGCCGAAGCCCCCGAGCGTCTGGCACAAATGATCGTGGCATGGTTACGCGAAGCCGGATTGGCGACTTCGTTGGATGAATTGTCCATCCCAAGCTCGGGAATCGATACCTTTGTCCAAGACGCGTTGAAACAGTGGACCGGGACATTCAACCCGATCCCGCTGGATGCTCAACTGGTCAGCGAGTTGTATCGCGCGGTGGCTTAACCCGCCCCCCCTCTTGATTAACAGCGTGAATTCATCGAACCGGGGTCACGCCGGACAAGTTTTCGTTGCTCTATCACCGTGATTGGTTCACAATATCAGATCTCTTCTGATACCTGCCGCTCGCGCCAGGGTTTCCCTCATGACAGCGCCTACGATGCCTCCAGCTGACGATTCCACCGCAAGCGACTCATCCACCACGGACCCATCTGCCGACCAACAATCCGGTGGTGATACGTCGGCCGACGACGGACCCAAAATCGACATCAAACGTCGGCAGGAACTGGAAATCCGCCTGCGCACCAATCCAACTGACCGCGAAGGATTCCTGGAATTGGGTGCCATCTATCGCAGCGAAGACCGCCCGATGGAGGCGAAGCGAATTTTGGAGCAGGCCAAAAAAATCTTTCCCACCGACGCCACCATTTTGTGGGAGTACGAAGAAGCGGTCTTGGCGCGATCATTGCAACAAATTCGCGAAGTCGCTGATTTGAACCAACGGCTGAACACCAAGGAAACCGAACGCGAGCTGCAACGAAGCCAGAATGATTGGGCCGGTCGACGAATCGATGTTTGCAAAGCAAGGCTCAAACGTGATCCAACCATGTTGCACCTGCGAGTCGCGTTAGCCGAAGCGATGTTGGATGCCGAAATGTATGAAGACGCATTGGGTGAGATCGAGCCGCTGTTGGCTAGCGACGAACACTCACCCCACGCCTATCTGCTCAAAGGCAAATGCTTGTTGGAACTCAACCGAGATGTCGACGCCATGGCAGCATTGCGTGCCGCCTCTTTACGCCGCTCGGTCACGTCGCCACCCAAGATCAAGCTCGCAGCGCTGCGTATGTTGTGCGAAACCGCCGAACGACTGGGCATTCAATTGACGCTCGAGCGATATCGCGAAGTCTTGCAGCATACCGAAGCACAACTGCGAAACGGTTAATCGCACTGGCAAAGTCGGGTTGCTGGTCGATTGTTTCAGCTACTGGCCGTTCGCCATTGCACGACTGACCACACACGATCGCGAACAAATCCGCTGCTTTGCCGCGGACGCCTGTGCTGAACTCGGGACAACTGTCTAGAATGGCAATGCGCGGGCAGCCGACACGATCGCGCTTTTGTACGTGGACAATCACGATTGAGGTAAACCATGAGCCAAGCCGTCGTCGACCCCGAGCACTTGCGTCAATTTGCAAGTCAACTCCATCGCTTTGCCGAAGAGATGAAACAGCGCTCCAGCGCACTGGCGTCTCAAATGAATCAACTGGAACAAACGTGGCGCGATGAACAGCAGCGAAAATTCGCTACCGAGTTCACCGAACAGATGCGTCAGATGGGACGTTTGATCAAGAATACTGAACAGCACGTACCCTATCTGTTGCGCAAAGCCGAACAGATCGACGCCTACCTGGGTCATTGACCGTCCACTGTGATGGATCATGTCCCGCCGGCTCAATGGGCGCCACGCCACGTTTCCAATTGCACTGAAATACCCAGGGCGCATTGCTGTGTCTCAAAGTAATGTTCGCAACATCGACACGCTTCAAGCGTTCCATGCCGGACTGCTGAAACTGGCAAAGAACTGGGAAATCGTTCTGCAAGAATTGCGGATGACCGTTCAGCGGACGGATCAATATTTTGCCGACGAACGACCGCGATACTGGCGACACCAAACACAACTGGCCGAACGCGAACTCAACGAAGCCAAAGATAATTTGTCGCAGAAGCGTGCCGCGTCTCGGGCCGGTGATCGGCCCACCGCAACCGAAGCCGTCCAACGTGTCCATCGCGCCAAACGCCGACTGGATCTTTGCCAAGCCAAAGTCCGGCATGCCAAAACCGTCGCGGTCGCCATGGCCAAGGAATGCGAATCGATTCTGGGACCGATCGCGGACGTCGTCGAACACTGTGACGTCGTATTGCCCCAGGCCGCGGCCGAGCTAAAAACGCTGATCCAGCATTTGCAGGATTACGCCGAACGCTCCGGTTCCGATTTCGAGTCGAATTAGGCTAACATGGACAAATGCCGTCGCGACGTGGGTCCAACACCGCCGCACTCCCAACGCGACGCAGCACGCCCAACGCGACGCAACACCCAAAACTTTCAGCGACTTGATTTCCCTATGACAACCACCGGTACCGATATCTTTGCGACACTGGCGGCCAACCGACAGCAACCCTCAGAAATGATCGATCAAATGGTCGATCACTTCCGACAATCGCGTCAGCCGATGGAGCTATTCGAGGCGCTCAAGATGCGTGTCCGCAATCAACTGGGATTGCCGCTGGTCGCAAGCGAAGACGAAGGGATGCACGCCGAGGACGCCGAAAGACAACTCGAAGCCGGTTTGCTGGACGCCTGCCGCGAAGCCGGCACGATGTTGATCCAAGACGGCCGCATCGCCGAAGGCTGGATGTATCTACGCCCAACCGGCGACAAAGACCTGGTCCGGCAGCTGGTCAAAGACATTGAGATCACAGACGACAATTTCGACGACATGGTTCAAGTGTTGCTGCACGAAGAAATCGACGTCGGTCGCGGTTATCAAGCGGTCTTGGACCATCAGGGGACCTGCCCGAGCATCACGATGTACGAACAGACTTTGTCCCAGCGCGGCAAACCCGCCCGGCAAGCTGCCGCGTCACGACTGCTGGCCCAACTGTACAACGAACTGGTCACGCTCGTTCGCAATGATATCGCCCAGCGCGAATCGCCCGCCGCTCCCGACGAATCGCTCGCCGATATGATCGCATCACGACGTTGGATATTGGACGAAGGCGGTTATCACTTGGACACCACACACCTTTCGGCGACCGTTCGCATCGCAACCGTTTTGGATGATCGTGAGGATTGGCAAAAGGCTTGGGAGTTGACCCAGTACGGTCGACGTTTGAATCATCAGTTCCAGTACCCAGGCGACGAACCGTTTGTTGATTTTTATCCTGCCTACTCCGCCTACTACAGTACCCTGCTGGGCGACGACGTCGACGCGGGCTTGAAATACTTTCAACGCAAGGCCAAGTCGGTCGATGTGATGGAATTCGGAACCGCCGCGATCGAAACCTATGTCGACTTGCTCGATCGCGTCGGCCAGCATGACGAAGCGATCAAAATGGCGATCCAACTGGTGCCCAGCGATGTTCCGTCCCAGCGAATCGTACCGATGTTGATCGAAATCGCACAGCGTGCCAATGCGGCAGGCAGCAGCGATGCCTTCGATCCGGTTTTGCAGTACTGCGCCGACCGCGAGGATGTGCTCGGCTACGCAGCGGTACTGCACGCTGCAAATGCCTCCACGGCATAGCAAGGTGGTGATTTACAAGTACATGCCGACGAAACCATCTGCCGCATCGCTCTGCTCGTTCAGCTTTGCGATCCGCTCTTCGGTTTTCTTCAGATCGCCAGCTTCGATATAGCGGTCAAATTCGACAACCACGGCGTGCTGTACACTTTCGGACAAAAACCCCACGAATGGCTCACTCAGCCATGCACACGTCTCGCGATCGAGCGTGACCGTCAAATCGACCGATCGCGTTTGTCGATCTTTTGTCCCGGTCATCACGGTTCCTTCGAACGCAAACGCGATCTCGCCGCGTTTAGAATCGTTGGTCAGGTGATAGACGCAACGTCCACGATGCAAATAGTACGTATTGTGCGTGCCATGTTTTGCCATCGCCGCTTTGACCCGCAATACAAACTGTTCGTATTTGGGTGACGCATCGACCGGAACATCGATCCGCGTGATGCTCCGCATCGGCAAACAATCAAACTCCACTTCGACCCACTGACCAATCATCGAACCTATTCCCTCGCATTGTGAAAAGAATCACAACTCGTTCATTCAAACACAATTACACCGCTTCGTTGATCGCGGTTCAAGACACGTAGATGTCGTTGAACCAAGCGATTCACGGTCCAACGTAACGCGAGGAAGAACGTTTGACGAGTGCGAAGACCGATTGTGCAATGTTTCACTAGACGCTTTGTCAGGGAAACCCACAAAAAAAATTCTTGACTGTGGATCGTCCGGTTCGCCACCATGGTTGTACCGTCGTTGGCTTCAGCGTTTTGCCAATCCTTTTTCACTCCTTCTCCTCACGAGGTACCAGAGTATGCTTCCAAACATTGTCGCGCGTGACATGATGGTCTCGAATCTAATCACGTTGTCACCAGAAATGGATGCGTTTGATGCGATCGACGTATTGCTTCAGAACAAGATTTCTGGAGCACCCGTCGTGGACAGCGACAATCAGTTTCTAGGGATCTTTTCGGAAAAGTCGTGCATGCGATTTGTCGTCGATGCGGCTTACGAGAGCTTGCCGTCGAACAAATTGATCGCATTTGTCGATACGGATCCACCCACGATCAAGCTGGAAACCGATTTCCTGACGATCGCACAAACGTTTCTCAATGCATCTTGCCGACGACTGCCCGTGCTGGATGACCAGGGCCGACTGCGTGGTCAGATTTCACGGCGGGACATCATGCGAACGGTGCGTCAGCATTTGCACTATTCATCAACCGGCCCCAAAGAAAAAGGCCTTTACCTGAGTGCAATTTTCGATAGTGGCGAACGACCGATTTAGACGTTCACCCACTGCATCGGACATCGACCACGGCTGCAGTCGTCACCCTGCTGCGATTCAGCTCGTCCCGTGAAGTCGTTCCAATTCTTGTTCAAGCTGCAAGTTCTCTTGATACAAGTTTCGCAACGCTTCACGGGTTTTTTCTACTTCGGCTGAAACGGTGGATTCATAATCGCGGATCGCCTTGAGCTCTTTGCCGACTTGCTCCAAATCTTGCTCTAGTTTCAGCTTGGCCGTTTGATTTGTCGTCAGCATCGACACGGTGGCCGCAATCGCATCCTCCAAGACTTTTCGCTCGAACTCCAACTCTTGAGTTCGAATCGCGGCCTCGGTCAAACGCAAACGCAATCGTCGCAGGACAAAGCGGTAATCGTTCAAAGGACGCATGTAATAAGTGTCGATCAAACGCGCGACACCATCGACATCGATAAACTGTTTCGCGGCTTCCTCTTTGACGATGATCTGATCGTCTTTGCGAAAACTGACCGTACCGTCTTCTCCGCGCTGGAGCCGACTGTCGACGCTCCGACCGCTTTCGTCAAAGAACCCACCTTCCAACGCTCCCTGTTGGCTGGGCGAATCGACATCGACTTTATGATTTTGCGTGAACTCGATCTTGACCCAACGACTCAAAGGGACGTCGTCGGGATTGGACCGAGAACCGTCACGGAGATAGTTTTGCAAAGTCGCTTCGCGGATTTTGTTGCCCAGTAGTTGCTTGACCAACGCATCGTCGATCCGTCCAAAGATATTGTCATTGTCCGGCAGACTGCCTTCGGCAATGAACGGCACGTGGCCGTCCAAGGGTAGCATCTCGTACAACGACCACATCGGTGCTTGACCATCGGAGATACGTTGCAATTGGCCCTGTTCCAATTTTCCCGTCGGTGCGAGTGTGATTTGGTTGCCCGCACTCGCCGTCACACGGAACTCTCCCAGGAAAAACACGGGCAATGGCTCCGCGGCACCCAACGCCGGCGCCTCGGCAAATCCGTAGACAACCAGGTTCTGTGGTGGCAAATTCGGTGGTGGAGGTGCAGCCGCCGCGTCGTCTCCCGCAGCAGGGGCAACACCCGGCGGCGGTGCGGCAGCCGGTGGTGCGGACAAGATCACGCTCTGGTTATTCGCGTTCTGTAGTCTCAGGTGCCGCCAGCGACGACCAGCTTCCTTTCCGAGGTTGGCCAGTTTCTGCGAGAGCTCTAACAGGCCTTCACCCGCATTGGCGTCACTCGTGTCACCATACTTGATCACACGGTTTTCACTCTCGACCGCTTCGGTCTGCTTCTCCAGCCGCTCTTTGACCTGGTGCCAGGCCGCACGACTCTTGAGTACATAGGCGGTCGGAAAGATAAAGGTGATGGCCAACGCCATCGTGAAGAATGCGCCGACGAGGTGATACCAACGCCAGTGCTTGGACGCTTTCCAGAGCAGCACCAAAAAGGCGATGACGAGGATGATCAGGACACCCAGGATTGCAAACTTCATATTGGCTCAATTTTGAATTGGGCTGCCGAATTGTCTTCTCGCGTCCGACAACACGCTGCTTTGTGCGGTCACTGCGTCGCTCTGTGCTGTCACTACGTCGTTTGTGCGCTTAACGACACGTCCCTCGTTTTTTTGCGTCCGGAGACGCCGTCTGTTCGCACCGATCCAGGGAGACCATGGGGTCGATCAGGCAACACAGCGGCGAAGAGACGATAGCGACAACCGCCTAAACGTAGCTGAAAAGGGGGTGATAACACCCATTTGGATAGTAAGTTGGGCACTTTGTGACGTCAAGCTTTTCTCGGAAATCCTGGGCTCAAACTCCATTTATTCGGCAATCTTAACGCCTGCCCATCGCCTCGGGTCCCTGGCTGACAACGGCCCGATCGAGCCACTCGAGCCGATCGGCTGCCATCAGCACCCGAAAAACCGGTACCAGCCTTGCTAGCAGACCACAAAGAACCGCTAGGACCCGCCCTACCGCTGAAGCTAGCTCTTCCGACACCCGAAGTCGATAACGATGGAAGTGACGGTTCACGATGCACCGGTTTTCACTTCCGCAACGAATTCCACGTTCCCGCGGATCACCGTGAAGACTTCATCTATCAAACTCGCTCCGGTATTTGCCGTTTTGGGCCTCCTGACATTGGTGCCCACGTCGGGTTGTCACCGTCAGTACTATCGCAAACAGGCTGATGCGGAAGCCCTTGCGTTGATGAAGGAGAAATCAAGCCATATCGCGAGACCGGCGCAGACCCCACTACAGATTGAGGTCGATCGCCGGAGCCGGATGTTTAATCCGTTTGACCTGGATTTTCAGCCGATGCCGCTCGATGACCCCGCGTCGCATCGCTACATGCAGTGTGTCGATGGACGTCGCGGCTACCCGATGTGGCACGCCGCCGGAGTCACCAATACGTTTGAAAGCCCCGACTGGTGGCAGTTCCTGCCACTGGACGATGACGGCGTGCTGGTTTTGAATGCCGAAACCGCCGTCCAAATCGCTCTGTTGCATTCCAGCGATTATCAACGCCAACTGGAACAGTTGTACCTGTCGGCTTTGGACGTCAGCAGCGAACGCTTTCAATTTGACACACAATTTTTCGGCGGTGTGGGGACTTCCCTAGGCGTCAGCGAAGGCAGCACGACAATAGGTTTTCCAGAGGCGCGTAACGGCGGAACAACGCGTCTGCTTTCAATGAACCGCGCTTTCGCCACTGGTGGTGATCTGGTTGCCAGCGTTGCCAACAGCATCGTCTGGGAACTGAGCGGTCCGAGTACGCAAAGTGCCACCACGGTGTTGGACTTTGCACTGGTTCAACCGCTGTTGCGTGGAGCCGGCCGTGACCGAGTGATGGAACGTTTGACTCGCGCCGAACGATCGCTGCTGTCGAATGTTCGCGCGTTTGAACGGTACCGTCGTAGCTTTTATCTGAACATCACCATCGGTCGAAATACCGAGAGCACCGTGTCGCGGTCCGGTGGCGTCTTTGGTGTCGGACTCGGTGGATTCACCGGATTGGGCGGCGGATTCGCCGGACTCAGCGGTGGCGGAGGAAGCGGTGTCGGTGGCGGCGGAGGCGTTCCACAAGCCGGTGGATTTTTTGGTCTGCTACAAGACCAACTGCAGATCCGCAACCTGGAAGAGAATATCGCTCGGTTGAGCGAGAATCTGCTGGTACTGGAAAACACGCTGATCGAATTGCTGACAACCATTCCAGACGACCCCGAAGCAATCATTCGTCAACGATTGCAGGTGGCCCAAGCCAAATCCGCCTTATTGAATGCCCAGAGCCAACTCGTTTCGCGTCAAGCCGGCTATCAGGGATCGATCGACACCTTTGTTCGCCAACTCGGATTGCCCCCCTACATCTGTGCTCGCATCGAAGATCCGATTTTGGAACAGTTCGAGCTGATCGACCGCGAACTGCGAAGTCGTCGCGAGGAATTGATCAAGGTCCGCAACAACGTCGGAAATATCAACGTCTCGTTGCTCGAAGAAACCGAGTCCGATGTGGATCCAGCGACGGGTCTGCCCGAACCCATGATCGAATGGTCTGATGCTGTCGCACAAAAAATCAATCTGTTAAGGAACAGCATCACGCCGTTGTCAGAATTCAACCGTCAACTGCTTGACGAAGACATGCCTCGAATTCGAGCCGACATCGAACTGCTGGCCGAATCGGTCCCAGAACGTCAGGCCCAGAACGAAAATTTGGTTCAGTTGTATCAGCGCGAGCGAGAAAACATTTGCACGTTACTGAACATCAGCGAATTAGACGAGTCGATCTTCGAGATCAGCGAATTAGACACTCTCAAAGAACGCTTAAGCGACGATTACGCAAAGCTACTGATGCGATTGAATTCGTACAACGAGCGACTGGCCAAACTACAGGCTGCGATCGATCAGTACATCGCTCGCGAGGGTGGCGACGGAACAGCATACGATCGCGCCCGACGCTTGCGTGATCAGATCATTCTGGCCTCGCAAGACCTGCTGGCCGAAATGGGCGACGATGTACTGACACTCCAATTGATTCAGGCACGTGCGAGAACCGAGAGTGTGATCTTGCCGGAAGTCGAAATCGATCCGGCATCCGCTTTCGAGATCGCTCGCAAAAATCGCCGAGACTGGGCCAATGCCCGCGCTTCCTTGGTCGACGCATGGCGATTGATCGAATTCAATGCCGACGATCTGGAAAGTTCGCTCGATGTCGTCTTCAGCGGCGACGTGCAAAATGTTGGCAATAACCCGCTCAACCTCAATAGCAGCACCGGACGTCTGCGAGTCGGACTGCAGTGGGACGCCCCGATCACGCGACTGCAAGAACGCAACACCTATCGCCAGTCGTTGATCGAGTATGAACAGGCCAAACGCAGTTACTACGAATACGAGGATGGCATCTGGCAATTGGTCCGCGGACAAGTGCGGCAGTTGCAATCCAACCGAGTCAATTTTGAACTGGGACGTCAAAGCGTCCGAATCGCCGCCGCCCAAATCGAACTCAACGAAGACATCCGGTCATTCCGAGACGCTCGTGGACTGAGCAGCGGGCCCACGGCGGCACGTGATACGATTTCAGCGTTGAGCGATCTGCTGAACTCGCAAAACTCGCTGCTAAATATCTTCGTCAACTACGAAGTCGTGCGACGAGGATTGGATTTCGACCTGGGGACAATGGAGTTGACACCCGAAGGACTTTGGATCGATCCAGGCACGATTTCAACCGACGCACTACTGGCATTGCCCGGCACAACGGTCGAAGGCATGTTGGATTGCGGTTGCACCAATTGTGGCATCAAGCTCAAAAAGACACCACCGGAACCACAGTTCTCTCAGCCACGTGAGCAGGTCATTTCAATCCAAGACGTGACCGAAACACCGCCGCTGGCCGACGCACCGTGATCAAAAACACCCTGATCAAAAACACCTAGATTCATGGTTCAGGCACGGGATCTAAGGTAAAGCATCAGCGAGCCAAGGACGGCTCGCCGATGCTTTGCCTTAGCGTGACAGCGCCACCTTGGAATCAGAACGCTGTGTTTTCCCGCCACGCTCGCCGCACGGCGCTAGCCGCGGTTCCTGCCGAAGACAACGAGGCCATCGCCCATCGGCTAACGAAAAGTGGCGTTGTCCAGTGAACCATTTCACAACACGCCTTTCAAAATCCTTGTTAGAGCATTTTTACTTAATACGTGGGATCAGTCGTAGGCCAGGACCTGTCCTGGCAAAAGTGGACGGGATTCCTGCCCGAACAGATCCTGGCTTATTCCACTGGCCTATTCCATTTGCCTACCCACGTCGCCGCGTTGATCAATCGCGACATGCAACGATATCACTCAGGCCGATCGGCCGGACTTTGTCCTTTCCCATCGGTACACGATACCAATTCCAAGGCAAAGAATTGCTGCGGCGATCGGCGCCGCGTGGATCGGTTCACCGAAATAGTGCAGGATCTGACTGGACATTCCAGTTGCCGAATCCGTCGATAGGGTTTGCGTTGCACCATGTCCGTCGTGCGCCAAACCGATTGCCGGTGCGCAGAGCAGAGTCAGCGAAAACGCGATAATGTAGGCGAGTCGGCGCATCGGCGAAGATCCAAAATGAACTCTAATTTGGTTTTTCCAACTCTCTCTTTTAAGCCGTCGACGGCAGCTTGTCGAGCCGGGACCGCTGTTCCGACCATCTCCTGCACGACAGCCATGGAAGTTCGACGAAAGAGATTGGCTCATCCGCAGTCACTGAACCTCTTTTCCCATCTGATCCATGATCTCGCGCAACCGGGTTAATGCACGAACATGCCGGTTGCTGGAGGCCGTAACGCTGACCCCCAGAACCTCCGCCGTTTCTGTGTTGGATAGCCCCACGAAATGTCGCAGCGCAATCGTCTCCTGATCCAACTGGGACATTTTGGCAATGGCATCGGCCAGCGTTTGTGATGCCTCACGTTCCATGGCAACGCCGCTGGGCGATGTTTGTTGAGCCGCCAATTGTCGCGCCAGGGAATAGGACGTCGACTCAGGCAGGCTGGATCCCGGTCCGAATCCTCTGATGACTCCGACATCGCGTCTTTTTATTTCTCGAAACAGTGAATGAGGGATTCTCATTGTAAAACGCCGCGACGTCATCCGGGAGCATCGCTCGGTATCGCCACTGGATCGCCGGCCTGTGGGAAGGGCTACCGCGAGTGGCCGCGATGCGATCGGTCGTCAAATTCTCTCAACAACATGCCTGGATCGAATTCCGACCGCCGGTGGGTATCCAAACCCGAGATGACGAGCCGGTTTTGTAGATTCAATTTACCGATCCCGGTAACTATATTCGGTGGCAAGTGATGACAAGTTCGCATCCCCACCCTTTGTCCCGTGACCCAACTCTCGGATCGCGATTATGTCGTTGGAGCAACAGAACTGAAATGCGACCCGCAAAACGATCCAGCCACTCGCGGCGCCCCGCATATTCAGGTCGTTCCCAACGGACGTCGAGACGCAGAAATCGACTCAGAGTTTCGCGGGTTCTGTGCTTACAGCCGCTGGAACAACGTCAGTTGCTTGCCGCCGACGTTTCGATGCACGACTCCCTTCACAACGTAGATTTACCCGAAGACGTCAATGCGGACGGTCTCGTCTCTCCAGCCGACATAGTGATGCTGCTCAACCGGTTAAGCTTGCACGACGGAAACTCGCAGAATCTGAATCGGTCGCAATCAATCACGCCTGTGCAATCAAACGCACCGAGACAATTTCATGACGTCAACGCGGACGGCACCATCACACCCGGTGATGTGCTATGCATTATCAATCGACTTGCCAGCGAAGGCGATAAGCAGCCGCACGACCGATCACATCGTCCCATTGTCCCAGGGGATCGATCGAACCAGCCTTTTAATCCGCTCGGTGAATTTCGCAGCATCGATGGCATGGGAAATAACGTTCTCGCACCCGAACTGGGTTCGTCCCATAGCCAGCTTTCGCGAATCGTCGATTCACAATACGACGACGGCATCTCCATTGCGGCCGGCCAACAAAGAGCTTCGCCGCGCGAGATCAGTAACGTTGTATTTTCGCAATCCGAATCGATACTGAATCATCGAGGATTGAGCGATTTGATCTGGCAATGGGGCCAATTCATCGATCACGACATCGTGTTAACCAAAGAGTCCACTGCCGACCAAGTCGAGAGTTTCAACATCGCCGTTCCCATCGGAGATGCGTCGTTTGACCCCAGCTCGACCGGCGATCAGGTCATCACACTGACACGCTCGGCCAGCGCTGACGGCACCGGTATCGATTCTCCACGCCAACAGGTCAACGCCATCACGGCATTCATCGACGGTTCCATGGTTTACGGATCCGACGACGAAACGGCATTGTCGCTACGGACGCTCGACGGCGGTCGCTTGCTGACAAGCGACCACGATCTCCTGCCGATCGATGAAAACGGATTCTTTTACGCCGGTGATGTTCGGGTCAATGAGCAACAGGGGCTGATTGCAATGCACACGCTGTTTGCCCGCCAGCACAATCGTATCGCCGACGAGATCGCAGCCGCGGATCCAGCACGCGACGACGAATCGATCTACCAACAAGCCCGTGCAAAGGTGATTGGACAAATTCAGGCGATCACTTTCAACGAATACCTGCCGGCACTGTTGGGCAAAAACGCGATCGACCATTACACAGGCTACGATCCCGATGTGGATCCATCGATCAGCAATCTGTTCGCAACTGCGGCCTATCGCTACGGCCATTCCGCGCTCTCCAGTGAGTTGCAGCGTTTGGATAACGATGGCAATGTGATCGACCAAGGCAACATTCTCCTGCGCGACGCCTTTTTCAGTCCGGATGACATCATCCATTGGGGGATCGATCCACTTTTGAAAGGGATGGCAACCAATACGTCACAGGAGATCGACACGCAGTTAATCGATGACGTGCGCAACTTTCTGTTTGGACCTCCCGGCGCCGGCGGGTTTGATCTGGCCGCCCTGAACATCCAGCGGGGACGTGACCATGGCCTGCCCGACTACAATTCGGCACGCGAGCAACTGGGGCTCAGTCGTCACGAATCATTCGCTGAAATCTCATCCAATGTCGATGTACAGACAAGACTCGAACAGGTCTACACCAGCGTCGATGACATCGATGTCTGGGTCGGCGCGCTGGCCGAAGACCAACTTGCCGGCGGTAGCTTAGGTGAACTCGCTACCACCGTCTCGGTAATGCAGTTCACAGCGCTCCGCGATGGAGACCGATTCTGGTATCAAAATACCTTTTCAGGTTCCGAATTGCTTGATGTCCAGCGAACGCGACTATCCGACGTTATCGAGCAGAATACCAATCTGACATCACTGCAGGAGAACGTATTTTTCGTTCCAGATCGCAACGATTCACGCGAGCATCAACTTGCCGGCGTGTCCGTAGTTCTCAGCGTGCTGCAAGGTATTGTGCCAATCGACCAACCGCCGATGACCCCGGTCGGTCTCGACGACCTGGAGCAGTTAATCGCCAGTCTGCCCGACCGGTTGTTTGCAGATCCGCGATTGATCGGACTGGAATCGGCGGACGACACCCTTCGCAATGCGATCCATCCGCACGGCACCCAAAGTACGGGCATTAAACCACTGGCGCGCAGCGGACACGGCGATGGTGGACCGATTGAGTTGCCGCAAGATGCGGTGCGCGTCGCATTGGATCATCCCTTGATTGACCATCTATTCGCACAGCTCGGCCGGCCATCGCCGTAAGGTATCCGCCCCATTGGTAGGATTCGATGGCCAAAGCGTCCTTGATGCTTCGATCGCCGGGGCATAAAAAAACCTCGACCGAGCAACCGGTCGAGGCTTTCTTATAAATCTGAATCTACGTCAATCGTGCCAGATCAACCTTGCGGAACGGGCATCCGAGCGGGCATCCGAGTGGATGGTACCCATTGTCGAGGTGCAACCGTCGCAGCGGGCTGCATCGGGGCATAACCTGCCGGTGAGTCACAAGGTGCTTCCGCACAGCCGGCACTGGCACAGCCCACTGAGCTTGCACCGCCAGCACATCCGCCGCATCCGGTCGCACAGCCACCGCATCGCTCCACTTTCTCGGCCGACCAACTGTACTGGCATTCGGGACAGGTGTACTTCTTGCTTTTCAAGACGCGGATCTGGCGGAGCTTGGCACCGTTGTTGACGCAGCTGCTGCAGCCCTTGCCGTCGCATGCGCCGCAGGACTTGCAATTTTTCATTTGCCAAGGAAAGACGACACGCGGAATACAAATTGTTTTGCACTCAACCTCGAAGCAGGCTTTTTCTGTTTCTCCCTGCTCCGCGTCAAATTTGCAAACATAGTCGCAATCCGGACAACGATGGCAGCAACCTGTCTGGTCTAAACACTGAGTGCCGAAAATCCCTGCTTTTGCTTGTGTGCTAGTGAACACACAAGCTACTGCCAGCGCAATCGTGGCGGGGATCAAATAACGGCCGATGGTTGAAATACTCATTGGATCATCTCAATAAATGTGAGCTGACTTCTTGTCAGAACGTAGTGGTAGGTGATGAAACAAGCAGGGGACTAAAAATCGATCATGTATCGCATACCAAGGATCGTGAAATCGCCGCCGATGCCAGCCGCTGCCGG
>JABDKS010000198.1 GCA_013002105.1 Pirellulaceae bacterium
TCGCCCTCCCCGTTGGCTCGCTTAGGCTCACCACCGACCCTCCCGCGACAGCGTGTTTTCCAATGGAAAGTCATATGCGCGGGAGGGTAAAGTGTTGATTGCAAAAGCCGACTTGTGGGTAAAGACAAAGTAGGAACCGGCCCAACAACTACGATTGCTGTAAACATCGCAATCCGCGCCGCGCCTTGCGTTCCCGATCACATTCCCACCAGCCAGTAGTCTTCCAACGCCTCGCGCATTTCCATTGTTCCCAGCAGCCATCGTTCGCTCCGCTCGCCAGTCATCCGATTGGACACGCCCAGCACACGCGCCCGAATCGCGGTCGTTGCAATCCCCGAACGCTCAGCCAACGTGTACGAGAGCGCCAATTGATAACGCGCCTGAGGGTAGACCGGTACGGCCAACGCCTCCAAGGACCAGCGATCCAGCGCCAATCGCTGCCATTGGTCACCGTCTTGATTGGGCCGTACGTGCGACTGCACCAAAGGCGGCAACTGTGAAACGGCCGATTGATGAATCTCAACCACGACGCGACTGTTGTGCGGTGAATAGAGCGCCCAGGAGGGCCAGTGATCCCATAGCCCGGCCCGCTCGGTTGCCGGCGCGATCAGGGCGACAACGATTGTACCCATCGCGATCATTCGACCGGGTCCCAGTCGTCGCGATGGATCGCTCTGATGACGCAGCGAAAGCCGAAACAGACTGCGGTATAAGACACGATTGTCGTCGCGTTGATCCGAATGACCTCGTACAAACAAGAACCAAGCTTGAACCATCAGAGCCAGGTTCCAAGTCAAAACGCCCAAGCTGTGGTGCAAGCCCAACGGCCCCAGAATCAACAGCAGCGACCCATGCAATCCCATCACCAGCAGGCCCGCCCAACGTCTCGTCGACTTCAGCAGCAACAGGGCCCCCACGACCAATTCGGTTAACGGAAACAGGCATGCCAGCCGATGTCGTGTGACGACGTCCAACGAATCGGACATCCCCAGCGGACGAAGTATCACATCCAAAAAGTCTTGGCCGACTGTGTGAACAAACTGGTAATCCAGTTTTCCCAGTGCGCTGTAGATGTAAACGCTTGCGGCTAGCGGTATCAGCCACTTTTTTGCCGCGTTGGGTCGCGTCGACGCAAACACGGTCGCGTAGATCGCGGTTTGATAGGCCCAGGGTTGCAAGCGGTGCTGATCGATCAGGAACGAGGCAATCAGTCCGACAGCGACGAACCACCAGGCAATCCGAAAGCGTATTGGGTCCAATGCGATCATCCCAGCCGATAACACAATGGCAACCAATGGGAGCCATCCGATCCATGGTCGAGGTGGGATTGCCCAAAAAAACATCGCCACCGGCGGCACATCGACTTGAACAACCCACAACCGAAATGTCACGGCGATCAAGATCAACAGAAATGCGGCCCAGACACGCGGAAATGCCCAGTGCGGTTCATGATCGATCTTGTGATGTTTCAACGAGGAGTGTCCGTCGCGTGTGGAATACAATGGCGGCATTCATTTTTTTCAATCTCATCCTATAGGACCCGCCCAATGAATGAAAACGACGTATTTGAAGTTCAATGCGGCACTTGTAACACCGACTTTCGCGTCAAAGCCAAGGCGGCTGGTAAAACGATTCGTTGTCCACATTGCCAGAATCCTTGTGAGTTGCCCACGATGCAAGAGATCATGGCGGCTCAAGGAATTGAACCTGGGGCCGAATCGAATCCTGCAGGCGATACCGCAGCTGCCGGGGCACCCAATCCCGCCGGTCCCGCACCCGCGGGCGGTGCGGCCAAAGAAAACCCGTTTCAATTCGCCGCAGCCGCTTCCGGCGGATCGTCCAAGCCCGCTGGTGGTTTGCCCGACTTCGGAGCGAAAACGGGACCCACCAAAAAATCGGGGCCAGCTAAGAAGAAACAACCGGCAAAATCACCGGCCAAAGAACCCAACCCATTCGAAGCCCCCGCAGCGACCGGCACGGTCTCGTCAACCGGCACGGCCAAGGGTCTGCCGGCCAAACGCGTCTATCCGGCGTTGCAGTTCATGCGAACCGTTTATTACGGCTTGGCATGTTTTGTAGGGCTTGGCTGGTCACTCTTTATTATTGGCTCACTTTATGTCGTCGTTCAAATGGGCGGTGGCTACATGGCCTGGGCCATCCAAGCATTCACCACCACGATCGGAACGGCAGTGATGATGGGCACGCTGATCGCGTTTGCCGAGATGATCAAATTGGCAATGGACGTTCAAGACAACACCCTGGCGACCGCGCACAGCACGGCAGCCCACGTCCCCGGTTAGCTTGCGTTGTACAATGACCGATTCAGACAACCCTGTCCTTCACTTCCTCAAGACGTCCATGATGTTCAAATACTTCTACATTGCAGTGGTTGTTTGTTGCCAACCGATGTTGTGGGTTCAAGCCGAACTTCCGCCCGATTTTCATCGGATGAAAATTGGGGAGTCGGCGCCCGACTTCAAATTGCCCGGCATTGATGGTCGCGATTGGACGTTGGCTGATTTTGACAAGTCAAAAGTTTTGGTGGTCTATTTCACCTCCAATCACTGCCCGGTTTGCCACGCCCACGACCCGCGACTGATGACGTTGCTCGGGGAACTCCAAGGCGAGGACCTTGCCGTCGTCGCGATCAATCCCAACTCCGGTGACGGACTGCGCGTCGACGAACTGGGGTACTCCAAATACGACGACAGCTTTGAACACATGAAACTGTATGCTCGCGACGAAGGGTTTACGTTTCCCTATTTGTACGATGGCGAAACGCAGGCGATCGCCAAGAAGTATGGATGCCTGGCCACGCCGCACGTATTTATCTTTGATCAGCAACGCAAGCTTCGCTACCAAGGACGATTTGACGATTCACGTTATCCCGATCCGGCCACCGTCAAAAAGCAGGATGCCCGCAACGCGATTGTGGCGTTGCTGGCCGACAAACCGGTGGAGGTGACCGAGACGAAACCGTTCGGTTGTTCGACCAAATGGCGCGAGAAAATTTCGGCAGTCACGCAAGACAATGAAGCTTGGGAAAGGGCCGATGTGACGCTCGACGAGATCGACGCAGCAGGCATTGCAGCGTTAGTGAAGAATCCGACCGACAAGTACCGGTTGTTCAACGTGTGGTCGACCACGTGTGAACCCTGCATCGAAGAATTCCCCGGACTGATTCGTGTCTCGCGCCGAATGGGACTACGGAAATTTGAATTGATCACGATCACCACCGATTTACCCAAGGATCACGACCGAGCCCTCGCATTTTTGGATCGACAACGCGCGGCGCTGCCCAAGCGACTCAAGGCATCATTGGAGGCCGAGGGCCGCAAGAGCAACAACTATCTGTTCACCCAGGCGAGCATGGATTCGTTGATCGAGGCGCTCGATCCGCAATGGGAAGGTCCCCAGCCGCACACGATCTTGGTCGCACCGGGCGGTAAAGTCGTCTTCCGTCACAACGGCAAGATCGCCGAAGAAACCCTGTTGTCAGCCGTCCTCAAAGAAATGACCACCGGCTACCAACCCTAGGTCCCAGCCGTAAAACGGACTTCAGTCCGTTACCAACAACTACCCAGCCGTAGAACGGACTTTAGTCCGTTACCAACCAACTCCCAGCCGTAAAACGGACTTCAGTCCGTTACCAGCATGGCCCCAAATCGCGCCCTCACACAGCGCGCCCATACACAGCGAGCCCGATCGTTTTCCACCGAAAACGTGCTTCCATGATGAACGACGCATCCAAACTCCGATCCGACGTGGAGGCGATTGCAACGTCGGACGGACGCCAAGTGGGAACCGATGGACACACCCGCGCAAAAAAACTGTTGCTCCAGCGTCTCGGCGACTTGGGTTTGGATCCGTACCTGAATGATTCATACGAACTGCCGTACGAATCGAGTCAGCAATCGTTCGCCAATCTGGTCGGAGTGGTTCCCGGTACCGATCCAACCCGCGATCCAATTCTGATTGGTGCCCACTATGACAGCGTGATTCCGTCCTACTGTGCCGACGACAATGCTGCGGCGGTGGCGATCACGCTGCTGGCGGCAGAAAAGATCAAGCCGTTGCAGCTCGATCGCGATCTTGTCATTGCGTTATTCGACGCAGAGGAACCACCGTACTTTTTAAGTGAGGACATGGGGTCCACTCGGTTCGTCCGCGAGCAAAATCGCACGAAGAAATTTCATGCCGCGATCATCATGGATCTGGTAGGACACGATGTGGAACTGACATTGCCGGGACTTGAGGGTGCGGCCACCGCGGCAGCCGGTTTGTTATTCATGACCGGAGCGGAAAGCCACGCGGCGCTCCCCAATGTGGTCAGACACTGTCTACCCGATTGCGAGTTGCCTGTCGTCGCATCACTCAATCGCAACGTCGGTGATATGAGCGATCACCACGCCTTTCGACTTGACTCGGTCCCCTATCTGTTCTTGTCGTGTGGGCGATGGCAACATTACCACCAGATTTCCGACACGCCGGACAAGTTGAACTACGACAAGATGGCGAATATCTGCGAACTGGTTGTGCAACTTTGCCGAAGGCTTTCGACAACGGAGCTCCCGCGTTCGGAGCAGCCCGCGACAGCCGAGCAGTTGGAAAATGGCTTCGTCGACACGACCCAGTTCGAGTTAGAACTCATTCGCGGCGTCTTCGGCGACGCGCTCGATCTATTTCTTGACGCCCTCGAGATGAAATCGCTCGACTCACGGGCGGATCTCAACCAGCTGGCGTCACGGCTACAGAGCTTTTTTGAAATTTGAACCCCGAGCGTCCGTCTTAACGTTCAATAGGCACGCCAATGGTGCTCGTTCAAGTGAAAAATCGGGGGTACGCATTGGGCACCGCGTTAGGAAGCCGCGTTGTGTAGAATAGGGACCCCGCCTCCTATCCCACCCGAACTGATTTCTTGTTCATGTTTTGTCGCGCAATCCTACTAGCGATTGGCTTGTTAGGGCCCACGGTCGCCGCGATCGCCGACGGCACACATTCCAATTCCGGCGAATTGGAATTCTTCGAGCGTAAGATTCGCCCCTTGCTGAGCGAACATTGTTTCTCGTGTCACTCGGCAGATGCAAAAGTTGTTCACGGCGGGCTACGATTGGATACCGGCGATGCAGTGGCGATCGGGGGCGATAGCGGAGCGATGGTGGTTGCCGGTAAACCTGACGAGAGTTTGTTGATCCGAGCGATCCAGTACGACGGCGATCTTCAAATGCCGCCCAAGGGCAAGCTTTCCGCTGGCGACATCGCCCTGCTGACCCAGTGGGTGGCGCGCGGGGCGCATTTTCCCAAGTCCGCTAAAACTACCCCGCGCAGCGACGGCAAGATTGATTTTGCGACTCGGCGCGAGTTCTGGTCCTTTCGCAACCTGCAAGTACAGTCGCTGCCGCAGGTTCAGAATAGCAATTGGCCGCAGGGCCGAATCGATACCTTTGTGTTGTCGGCGATCGAGCGCAACGGACTATCCCCGTCGCCACCATCGGATCGCGCGACATTGATTCGTCGGTTGTGGTTTGACTTGACCGGCGTGCCGCCTACACCTCGGCAAGTTCGTCAATTCGTCGATGACAGATCACCGCACGCGTACCGGCGTTTGGTAGATCGTCTGTTGGCGTCGCCGCAGTATGGCGAAAAGTGGGCCAGATGGTGGTTGGATCTGGCACGTTACACGGACCGAACAGCAAGCTGGCTGTACCAGTCGGGACAATCGCATTTGTATCGCGACTGGGTCGTACAGTCTGTCAACGAAGACGTTCCGTATGACGCGTTTATTCACCGTCAGCTGGCCACCGACTTGATGAACGAAACGGACCCCAATGATCGTGCGGCACTGGGTTTCATCAGCCTTAGCCCGACTTATTGGAAAGAACTCAAGCTGCCGTGCGAGATCATCAATGTGATTGTCGCCGACGAATGGGAAGAACGCGTGGACGCTGTTTCACGCACCTTCCTGGGTCTGACCGTAGCTTGCGCACGATGCCACGATCACAAGTTCGATCCGATTAGCACCGAAGACTACTACGCACTGGCGGGAGTGTTTGCCAGTTGCCGACAAATCGAACGGCCGCTGATTTCCGATGACGAATACGAACCGGTGCGGTTGGCGAAAGCTGACGTGGCCAAGCTGGAATCGCAAGTCCAGGAGTTAAAAAAACAAAAGCCGTTGCCAAACGAGAAAATCGACGAACTCACCTCCGACATTCAGCGTCTCAAAACAACAACGCCGCTGTACGACACCCCGATGGCCGCTGCCCTATCCGAAGAAACGATGGTGGTCGTCCGCGCTGGCAAAACGCCGCAAGATGGTACTCGACTGGAATACCGCGGTGAGCCACGCGACCTGCCAGCGTTCATTCGCGGCAATCCGAATCGACCCGGGCCGATCATTCCGCGCCGGTTTTTAACGGTCTTGTCGGATCATCCGCAGCCCTTTCAACACGGCAGTGGCCGACTGGAATTGGCGCAGTCGATAACCGATGATGCCGCATCACTAACGGCCCGTGTGATCGTCAATCGCGTCTGGCTGGAACACTTTGGACAAGGGATTGTCGCGACCCCCAGCAACTTTGGTGTTCAAGGTGACCGGCCATCGCACCCCGAACTATTGGATGACTTGGCAGCGCGATTCATTGCCGGTGGCTGGTCATTCAAGAAACTCCATCGCGAAATATTGCTGTCGTCCACCTGGCAACAATCATCCGACGACAGCCCGCCGGAGACAGATCCCGATAATCGCTTGCTGTCTCGCATGAACCGCCGGCGGTTGACCTTCGAACAGTGGCGCGACGCCATGCTGGTGGCGACTGCCGCGGCGGATTTTCAACAAGGTGGACCATCGTTGGAGATCGATTTGACAAGCAATCATCGCCGCACCTTGTATGCGACCGTCCATCGACGCGATATGTCGCCGACGTTCATGGTGCACGATTTCCCCGATCCAACCCAACACAGTCCGATGCGTTCATCGACTGTTACCGCGCTTCAGGGACTCTATGCCCTCAATGGGCCTTTGTTGGCCGATCAAGCGGAGAAACTGGTGAGCCGACTCGATCGCGAAGTGGGCAAAGAGAATTCACAGCGAATCGACCGCGCCTATCGGTTACTGTTTTCACGTCCGCCCACGAAACACGAAAAGGCATGGGGACTCGCGTTTTTGCAAACCGCGCAACATGAAAACGAATCGCGATGGCAACAATATGCACACGTCCTGCTGGCCTCCAACGAGTTCCTATTTATCGATTAACGAATGACACCCACCCGGATGCGGTCAGGATTTTGCATGGATTGGCGTAAGTCATTTCGGCGTAGCGGCCGGACAGGGCAATATGCGTGATCACCGAGTTCGTATCGCCAGCACACATCGCTGGTAGAATTGACAGATCAACGCAAACGCATTCATTCGAATCACACAACTCCTTGTAGTCACAACAAACCCATGCCCACCAACCCATCACCATCGCTTGATCGCCGCAGCTTGCTGCATCATTTTGGCGGCGGCATGGGCATGATTGGCGCCGCCAGTTTGCTGGCCACGCATTCGGCCAGGGCCGCAGATGCGTCTGAATCGGCGACACCGCACTTTCCCGCCAAGGCAAAACGGGTGATTCACCTGTTCATGAACGGCGGCCCCTTCCAGGCCGACTTGTTTGATCCCAAGCCAGCGCTCGAGAAATACGCCGGACAGAAACCTGAGGGGGCCGATTTGTTGACCGAACGGCCCACAGGCGGGCTGCTACCGTCGCCGTTTCGATTTCAACCCTGCGGTGAAAGCGGCGTTCCGGTCAGTGAATTGCTACCGAAGCTCCGTCAGCACATCGACGACATTTGTGTGCTGCGATCCCTGCACGCCGACAATCCCAATCACGGGCCGGCGCTGCTGCAGATGAACAATGGAACAATTGTTCCAACCAGGCCCAGCATGGGCGCCTGGTTTCTGTACGGACTGGGCAGCGAAAACGACGATCTGCCGGGATACATCGTGCTCTGCCCGGGTCGGCCGGTCCGTTTTTCGATTCTTTGGAACAGCGCGTTCTTGCCGTCAAAGTATCAAGGCACCTATATCAATCATGCCAAGATTCAGCCGGACCAGATGATCCCCAACTTGAGCAATGCTCGTTGGGACGCATCGACCCAGCGCGAGCAGCTGGATCTATTGCGACAGATTAACACAGCCCACATGGCCGCGCGCGGGAATGATTCGATTCTCGGTGCCCGCATTGAAGCGATGGAAACCGCCTTTCGGATGCAAACCGAAGCGAGCGACGCATTCGATTTGAATCGCGAAACCAAACTGACGCGAGAGGCCTACGGCAGCGGACATTTCGCAAACGGATGTCTACTCGCGCGACGTTTGGTGGAACGAGGCGTGCGGTTCGTGCAGGTGTACTACGGCAACGGACAGCCCTGGGACACGCACAGTGACCACGATACGAAAGTACCGAAACTCTGTCACAACATTGACCAACCAATCGCCGCTTTGCTGGCCGACTTGAAGCAGCGTGGTTTATTGGACGACACCTTGATCGTCTGGGGCGGCGAGTTTGGCCGCACACCGACGTCCGAGAACGGCACGGGCCGCGACCACAATCATCACGGATTCACCATGTGGATGGCAGGCGGCGGCGTCAAAGGAGGAATGACCTACGGCGAAACCGATGAATTTGGATTCAAAGCCCAGACCGACAAAGTGCATGTGCATGATCTGCATGCAACCATTCTTCATCTGCTGGGCCTTGACCACGAACGTCTGACCTATCGCCACGCCGGCCGCGATTACCGACTCACGGACGTCTACGGACGAGTCGTCGACGAAATCATCGCGTAAGCAAAGTCCTCTTTCGCTACGCGGAGACGACAATAGCGAGTCTGATTACAACGGATTTGCGGATTTCCGTAACGTCATCCTTCAGATTGCGCCGGATAACATACTGAGAATTCAAACCCTTGTTCGTTGGAGCCGATCCTGTGAAGAGTCAAGGAAGGTTGATATCGCCCATTTCAGTGAGACAAGGATGTTTCCACTTCATCGAATCGCGTTGGTTGCGAGCCTGCTGCTGACCACCCTTTGGGTTCAGTTTTCGGCGGCCCAAAACATCGACGATGTTGGTCAATGGAATGCCGTCTTTACTCAGGGCGAGTTGGGCCAGAATACAGGCGGGCGTTTGAAATGGTGGTTTGATGGGCATCTGCGTTTTGTAGAAGACGCCGATGGTTTCAATCAAAGCATCATTCGGCCAGGCATCGGTTGGGGATTGAGTGAAAACTCAGCACTGTGGGCCGGTTACGGATGGATTCGCACGTCGCCATTTACCGGTGACGATTTCGATGAGCATCGTATTTGGCAGCAGTGGACTTGGTCGAAGGCCTGTCAACCGATGAAGTTTGCGATGCGTACGCGTTTTGAGCAACGGCTGGTTGAAACTGGAGACGACACGGGGCTCAGACTCCGGCAGTTCTTTCGCGTTCAACGCTCCCTGCCAGGATGCCCGCCGCTGACCCTGGTGGCGTGGGACGAAATATTCTTTGGCTTAAATGACACCGACTGGGGACAACGTAGCGGGTTCGATCAAAATCGAGTCTTTGTCGGTTTTGGGATCAAGCGATTTCATTCCAGCCGGTGGCGAACAGAAATTGGTTACATGAATCAATTCATCAACCAAGACGGGCCGATCAATCGCAGCAACCACATTTTGGCGCTGAACTTCTTCCGCAGTCCCTAGTGCGATGCTGCGGGGCGAAGTTCCATCAAAGCGGCGATGGAGAAAGGCATCCAATCGGCGACCAGGAACGGGAAGGCCAAAAAGATCGTGATCGCATCAGTGGATTGCTTGGCAGCCATTGTGCCATTTCACGGTCCGATCGAACTATCGGCCGTCCTGGCACGAATGCCAGGACATGGACACACTTTTTGTCCTCCTTGCGTGTCGGCTAAGGTTACTTGATCTTAGAATGATGATCGCGGATGACTATCGTTTCCGAGGTAGACGTGCATTGGGGATCAACTGAAACGGTCCGCTCGGGTCGGGTGCCCTCTTGAGTGAACTGAAGACATGATCGTGGCAAGTGATGCAAGATGATGTGAGTTGCATGTAGGTGAAAGAGACACCTTCAAGATTCTCCTCTTTCGCCAACGACGATAGCTTGCCGCAGAGGCGTTGAAACTCAACGCTGTAATGCTCGTACAGGTCGTCCTTGGCCCGCGGCCATTCGGAAGCTCGGCTCATTTCATGCATTTCTTGAGCTGCTTGATCGATGAGTGTAAAGTCTCGCGTGACGATTCCTTCGAGCACCTTTCCAGAGCTTTGAAGCTTGACCCGCATGTAGACTCTTTGCTTGAGTTCTCTGGGTTCGTCGGCCGAGAGCATCACCGCGGTTGTTGTGAGCGTACACGCCAAAAGCGCGATGATTGCAAATGAGATTGCAAGTTGTTTACTCATTGTTACTCCTTCACATGAGTTGTTCGTGAGACCACTGCGAGTTCCTGGACGCCCAAAGCACTTCTGTGAGCTAACTGGATTTCATATCAGGACGGACTAACGTCCAGGGACGGACGGACAAACGTCCAGGAAAACGCCCGGTAACGCGGCCAACACGTTTGTGGTGTTGATGATTTGGCAGAACCGACTGCGATTGGAATGTCCGGTTAGAGGCCGATCGTAGCGAAACCTGCCGGCTGCGTCCACGTGATCGATGGAAATGGACGGCCTTGATTGAACAGCCGAACAGCCGAACAGCCGAACAGCCGATCAGGCGCTCGTGGCAAATCTGATTGACGACTTTTCACAACACGATCGCAAAATACCAGCCAGGAGTTTCGCCTGCAGTCACCACCTTCGCTGATGATTGCCGATAACGGCAGACAATTGGCGAACAAAACGCCACTTCGATCGAATCGACGGCGTTTGAAACCGGTGGGGTAGTCGACCGCGATGTTTCAAAAAGTACATGAACACCTCCGCGAAATCTTCGCTGGAGTCTGTGGCGGCGTAATGCGTCACATGTTCGGTTTCACAATATTTCGCTTCGATGCAGCTGTCGTGCGATGATCCAAATGCGTCACTGAATTGACGCGATCGGATCAATCCGCGATGCGTGTCGGCAATCGCGTGGGCGTACTCGTGACGCAGAAGATCACGAAGCGTCCGACGCGGTCCTCCAAAAACAAACTCGCTGATGCGATTAATTGAAATTGCAGGGATCTTGATGTGACCGGTTGACCGATGCATTTGCCACCCGTAAGCAAATCCGCAGCCTGTTAGATAGACGTCGACGTCGTAAAGACGATCATTCCAAAGTCCATGCCGGTCTAACTCGTTTTGGACCGTTCCCAGTGCCGAATGAAGCCGGCCCAAAGTAATGACCGCATGTCTTCGATTTGCCATAACTGTGATCCAGAACGGAGATTAACAAGCGTTCATCGCTTGAAGCATCCCTTGGATGTTCGCTCATCCATGATGGCGTAGAGAATGGGGAAAGGTCCGAAGGATTCGCCAAATGGTTTCGAACCTCAGTCAATGCGATTCGAAGGACCAGTTTCGTCGAAGCGTATCGGCTAGAATCAGCCAGACGGACTGTTTTCAGTTCGACGTATTCCGTCTCGGTGATTTTATTAGCATTTCCTGAAGAGAGTGGAATGGCAGCGTCAAAAATTCACGTGCAATACGGTGACGGGTCTTCGGCCAAAGGCGTCAAAGTTGAGATGTCGATCAATGGTGCATCGTGCAAAGGCGCATACGTGGACTCGTCTGGCGTGGCAATTATCGAGCACACGACAAGCGGACTTGCCCGAGTCTACATCCATGGCAGCAAGGTCGCTGAATTTCGCGCACCCGGGACAACCATGGCCAAGGTCCCCTAAAGGACCCTTGGATAGCTACCAGACCAATAAATAGTCCAAGCAGGTAGAGAGGAATTGCAAGAAGTAGTCGTAAGATTCGGATCATTGATTTAATGACATCAGCATTTGGTAAGTTCGCGCGGATTGTCGCCAAAATCAATGCCCAGGGCGGGACTTGAACCCGCATAGCCGTTTCCAGCCGGGGGATTTTAAATCCCCTGTGTCTGCCAATTCCACCACCTGGGCGACTCGGTGGTTGCCGGGTCGGTCGATGCGCTTCGATTCGCCATCGGTTGCTTGGCAATCAAAGTCACCGTGACGTATCCGCGACCGGTGGGTGGACGTTTGGTCGCCGATCGTCACGGTCGGTAGTTTAACGGGTGCAAAGGGTCACTGAACAGGGAACGATTCACGACTCTGCTCTTGTACTTGGTCTCGGATTCATCGTCGTCAGGCGGTGCTTTACGCTGCGGTCAGCCAGGATCGCCCAGCCAGGATTAATCCGCCAGAATCATCCAGCCAGTATCGCCCAGCTCACATCGGTCAGCCGGGATCAATCCGCCAGCGTCGCCAAGGCGATACCAAACGGTCTCCAACCAAACCGCAATGTCATTGGCCATGTCGTCGACCGCGGATCTAGGCCACACGAAGTGTCGCAACGGCAAGACAGTTTGCCGGAGGTCGGGGTTCGCCTGGGAGCTCGAATCGGGTGACCAACCTTGAATGTCAGACGCGACATTTCCTCACGCCAAAATGAAACGTCAACAAGGACGCTGCGGGTGATCGATGGCTGTCGTTTGATTTCGCGCAGCCATGTCAAACAGCGTCTGATCCATGACCGACCAAGCCCATTGAAACTTTCGTCGTCTTGCTTGCTTGCAATGGGCTTTCCGCTAGGGGCTCGGTCGAGCAAACGAATCGGCACGAAAGAATTTGCGGTTTACAAGCAACATCGAAAGCCATCGATGCAGAGCCCCAACGTCGCAATCCGACGCAGTTACGATCTGACTTCGACACCACTCTGATGCGTGGCTGCGATCCGGTAGACAGAGCCATGCTTGTCCGGGGTTGGTCGACGTTGGTTAGAATCAACATCGTTTTACTCCGTACCCGTTTTCGCTTCGTTGGAGGAGCCACAGATGAAGTCGCTGTTATTGACCACCATGATTGGATTAAGCATTTCGTTGTGCGGTGTCGCCACCGGGCAGGATGTAGCGCTCAACACGAAGTGGCAATCCGAATATGAATCCGTCGGCGGTGAGAAAGTTGCTGCGAAGATAACGCTGAAGAAGCAGGCGCAGGAACAATATGGTTCCGGCAAATTTGAAACTGAATTTGGCAACGGAGTTTTATCGCAAGTGCGCCGAGACGTGGCGTCGCGAAAGAGTACAAAGCCCATTCCCGCTGGTGGTCCCCTGCCGGGTCCCAACAGTCCCAACGCCGGCGCAACGACCAACGAGGCGGTTTACCTGAAAGGAATCTGGACTTTCCAGGGGAAGACCGGCTGGTTCAGTTGGGAGTTATACGAGACTCCCGGCAACGAATGTAAGTTTGTCGGCAAGTGGGGATTTGTGGAGAACAATCAGGCTGGACCGGTGCAAGGGAAATGGACCGGCGCGTTGGTGACCGGCAACCAGGGCAACCAGAACAATTCCAACACGAATGTTCCTGTGATCAACATCCCGTTTTAGGATGCATCAAGTCCTGTTCTAGTTTGCATCAAGTCAATGCGGTCAGGCCGGCAGTGGTGGCAAACCGCAGTCGGCCTACGACTTCGCGTTTGATCCACAGGTACTCCACTTGATGTTCAATGCGAAGGGCGATGTTGTCGTGTGATTTACGTACACGACCACTTGTCGCGCGTCCGCGTCGCGGCCCCGGAGCGAATCGAAGTCGCAGAAATACGGGCGGAGGTGGTGTCGGCAGGACAGGGCGTTGCCGTGGGCTGGGATGTATCGCCCTGTTAGGGCTAGCTGCAGCGTAGCGAAACAAAAGTTTTACGGCGTCGCCCATTGGCAGAGTGAAAAAAACACCCGTCGGCGCAACATCAAAACTTACGCGTCATGCTGGTATCGGCACCGGCAATTGTTCCGCAGTTGTCTCGAGGTTGAACTGGATCGCGGTGGGGGCGAGCCGGTCGGTCGCAGCACTGGGAGGTGCCCGCCGGTTCCTTGGGGGGACGATGGACGTTTTGCCTTTTGAGTTTTCGACGCGATAATGGGTCTTTGCGATCTGTCGTTGTTTTCGGATGGATCGATTGATGAGGCAAGTTTTGCGTAAGGGGGGATGCTGCGATGAGAATTCAGTGTGAAGGTTGGTGGCAGCAGGAGTTCTTGGGCAAACAGGCGATGGAACCGCTGTCGTTGGATTTTCGTGATGGAGCGATTTCCGGGTCCGGTCGTGATGTGGTCGGTCCGTTCACGATGACCGGGATGATCCGAGAGGGCTCCGTGGCAATCGACAAACAGTATGTCGGGCAACATTCGGCAAGGTACCTGGGGCAGTTCGATGGCGAAGGATCGATGCAGGGGACCTGGCACATCGGGACGATGACCGGTCCGTGGATGATTTACTTGCGTGGCAAGAATGCTGCTGGGGCCGATGTAGCGGATGTTCGCATTGTCGGTGAGTGAGGTAGTGGGAAAGCGAGAGATCATCGGTCCCGCGCCTGCTCGGGTCTTGACCGCTCAGGTCAGCGCATCAAAAAACCGGTCAACCCGTGGTGGGTAGACCGGTTCATGTTTCAAAGCGTCGTCAGAGAATCGAGTTTTACTCGGTTTCTTTCTTTTCGACTTTCTTGAATGCTTTCTCGAACGATTTGTCGTTGTAGACAATCTTCATCTTCGCGTCGTCGTCTTTGGCGCCTTCGACTTTGCCTTGGCAGTTACCACAGCAAAATGCGACTTTGGTGCCGGCAAGTTCGACAGCGGTCGACGGATCGACCTCTTTGCCGCTCATCGGGCAGCCTTTTTGTTCGTACTGCTTCGTGGCGACCAGTTGGTGATTGGCTTTGACCGCAAACTTCTTGGAATTTTTCTCAAATTTGCCTTGGCAGTTGCCACAGCAAAAGAAAACTTTGGCGTCCTTGTAGTCGGCCGATTTAGTGGCATTGGCAGCCTTGGGCGCGACGACACATTTCACGCCTTCAAGGTCGACGTCACCGGCGACAACGGTTGCACCGGCAACGATCAAGACGGCAGCCAAACTGGTGAGTTTCTTCAACATCTTTGGTTTCTCCGAAAGGGATTGTTCGGGTTTAAGTGACTGAAATTCAGTGACCGAAATTTTGCTGGCTCCATCTGCCTACCATGGCTGCCAATTCACAATTAGAGCATAGGCAGGTTGGGAAGACAGAGTCAAATAGTCATCCGCATCGAACCCGCACGGATCGAGCGTCAAATTGTAGGTGGGTGGACCACTGTTTGGTACCAACAATCAGTTTTTTGGGGGCGATTTCTTGGCTCCCAGCAGCATCCTCAGATAGCTGCGCGACTCGGCTTGTTGCAATCCCAGTACGGCCGCCAAATCCTGGATTTTTGCCCTGGCGGTCTCAATGCCCCCCTCTTCGTCCACTATCAGCTCGATTTCCGAGAAAAGCCCGACTTGTTGGACGTCGTCGATCGTGACGACCAGGTCGGCGTGGTTGCCCGGTAAGCAAAACAAACGTCGCGTTTTTTTGACCATCGCGACCGAGCGAAACCCCAACAGCGACAAGAGCTGTTGCATCTGCAGGCCGTCGGGATCGCCCGGATCGAGTCGCCACTCCAATTCGCGTCGTGCCTTGATCGCACCAGGCAGTTTTGTGCCTTTGTAAGTGACCATGGGGACACCGTCGCACAGACGAACGCGGAGGGCCTCGAGGGTCTCGGCAAAGTCGCGGCAGGGGTGGTTGTAGTAGGTGTCGACATGTTGCTGTGTGGCTTGTTCGACCGCCTGCAATTGTAAAAGCTGTCGCTCGAGCTGGGTGAGGTTATCGACGTGGAATTTCTGCTCGACTTCAAACAAGCGACTGACCTTTTTTCTTTGTCGTGTACTGTGAACTCTTCTGGGGCGAAACCATCTACTGCGAAATCATCGATTGCTGTCGGAACTATTTTGGCGACTGATTCAGTCGGCCCAGTGGTGATGACTTGCCCTCGCTGGTGATCCAAACCTGGTGACTTTGATCGACCGCGACGGCTTCGATTTGTCGCCACTTAGGTAAGTCGATCACTTGGGGTAACGCAGCGAATTGGTTTCGAAGTTCCTGCTGCGGATCGGAGCGTTTGAATCGGAACGCTTGAAAGTAGTTGACGACCCAGATGTCACCGTTGACCGGGTCAATATCCATTGCCGAAATCATTGGGATCGTCAGCGTGCTGATTCGTTTGGCAATGACGTTTGTTTTGGATTTGGTTGGTTGGGTTGACGGATCAGGAAGATCGATCGCGTAGACACCGGCTAGGGGCAAAGCGGATTTGGCGACCAAGACGATTTGTCGATGGACCGTGTCGACCGCGATGGCTTCGCAATCACGGGGCCCATCGCTATAGGTGACCGACAATTCTTGAACGTGATCGACATTGACCTGGTCGTTGGGATCGGGTTCATCAAACAAATACAGCGAGATCGATTTTCGTTTGCCAACGTTGTCACCGCAATCGGCCAAGATCAGCCGTGGCCGCCCGCCGATTGTGTAGGACGCCATGTCTTCCCAATCGTCGGCTTGGAAGTCTGTCAGGCGGCACTCGCCGGTTTTCTTGCCTGTTTGGTCAAAGGCAAACAGTCTGGCTTTGTCGCCCGAGTCGTTGTGGGTCCACCAGCGATTGGCGCGGGAATTCGAGACGGCTAGACCGCTGCTTTCGATCAAATTGGGTTCTTGGAGACAGACGACGTTGCGTACGACGTCCGGATTGGTATCGACATCTGGTTTGTCGGCCGCTGCGGTGCAGCCGACCGAGCCGACAAGCAGCGCCGCAGTCATCCACCGGCCGAGGTGTGGGATGATCTGTCGTTGATCAGTGATCCGATGTCGATTAGCTGCTGACATGATCGGCGCTGAGTAAATGTTTTAGTTGTGCGACAGTTGCTGTGGGATCGGCCGCGTCGCGGATCGCTCCGGTCACGGCGATGCGATGAAATCCGGTCGCTCTAACTTGGTCAACATTGTCGGCGTCGATACCACCGATCGCGAAGGCGGGCAGTGGACGAGATTTGGGCTCGTCGTGGACGGCACGCAAAAAGTCCGTACCGACGTAGTCGTCGAACTGTTTGGTCGCGCCGGCAAATACGGGTCCGCAACCGATGTAGTCGGCACCAGCGGTGATCGCATCGTGAACTTGTTGTACGTCATGGGTCGAGACACCAATGAGGCGATTGGGGCCCACAATTTGTCGTGCCGCATTGGCGGGCAGTTCATCCTGTCCCACGTGCACACCGTCGGCATCGGCGGCGGACGCCAAATCGGCGCGATCGTTGACGATGAATAAAGTATCGTTTTCTCTTGCGATTTGGGAGCCGACTCTGGATCGCAAGTACAACGTGCGGTCATCGCATTGTCGATCACGCAGTTGCAAGATGTCGACGCCAGCGTTGCAAAGTGCTTGGACGCTCTGGACGAATGATTGTTCCGACAACCCGGCGTCGATCAAAACGTAAAGTTGTGCCTGGTCGAGTTTGTCGTGCCGTCGGTTTCGGCTAGACCGTAACTCCAAGGCGGCGCAGAGTTCGTAACAGCGGTAGCGGACCTGTTCGATTCGCTCGCCGGCCGCGGGTTGGATCGTCTTGCTGTATTCTTCGATTACCCGTAGTGATTGCTGTGTTCGTGCGGCGGCGGCCGCGATCACGCCGCCAAGATCACCGCGACTGCGTTCGGATTCGACGCTGATGGTGGTCCCCACGTCGCCGGGCGTATCGCGGGCGAGCAGCAAGGATTGTCGGTCCAGCAGGGCGATCGCAGCGGTCAGGTCGTGACGAATCGATTTCAGCTGCGCGGTGGTATCAGAATCGTTGAGAACGAATCGCGAGAATTCTTCCAGAGTTCTCAGCCCCTCGCCCGCTCGATTTACGCTGGCATCAAGAATACGATAGACGGCTTGTAGGGAATCGTCAGACATACAAATCGGGTCGAAGTCATGAAAACGGGTTACAGTATTCTAAGCGTGGTGGCGGTGATGGGTCTTCTGTGGGGAGGATCAGCCGAAGTAAAGGGGCAAGATGCCGCCACGAACAAGCCGGAAGTGAAAAAGAAGGTCGACGCACAGCAACGCGCGAATGCAAAAACGGGCAGAAACGCGGCAGCGAAGAAACCAGTGCGAAAACCCAATCCCGCGTTTGAGCCGCCGCAGGTGGTCGATGGGCTGCCAAATGTACTGCTGATCGGCGACTCGATTTCGATCGGTTACATGGTCGCTGCTCGCGAGAAGCTTAAAGGCGTCGCCAATGTTTGGCGTCCGACCACCAATTGCGGCCCGACGACCAAAGGGGTCGAGTCGTTGGACAGTTGGCTTGGCGATCGAAAATGGGACGTGATTCACTTTAATTTTGGGTTGCATGATTTGAAATACATGGGTCCCAACAACGAGAATCTGGCCGACCCGGAATCGGCATCAAGTCATCAGCAAGTACCGATCGATCAGTACGCCGCGAACCTGAAAAAGATTGCCGAGCGTCTCAAGAAGACCGGCGCAACGGTGATTTGGCGCGAGACGACGCCGGTGCCCAAGGGTGCGAAGGGCCGTGTGGTGGGCGATAGCAAACGTTACAACGAAGCTGCCGCCAAGGTGATGGAAGAGGTGGGAGGGATTCAGGTCGATCGGATGTATGATTTTGCGATCAAGAACGTCGAGAACTTGCCAGCGAACGTGCATTACAGCCAGGAGGGTTCCAAGAAACTGGCCGAGCAAGTTGCGCGCAGCGTCAAAGCGGCGATCGAGTCACGAGCGAAGTAGTGGTCGAGTCGCGAGAGAGGTAGTGATTGATTGACGATCGCCCTGTCACCGCCGCCCCTGTAGCTCAGTGGATAGAGCACCGCTTTCGTAAAAGCGGTTTCAAGTTACAAAGGTTCCCATGGTCATCGTGAAAGCAGGTTGAAAACGGCAACGCCCACGTAGCTCAGCTGGATAGAGCAGCTCATTCCTAACGAGCAGGTCGCAGGTTCGAATCCTGCCGTGGGTACTGGATCGTCGTCGCACGCTCCGCGGGCGATTGTTGGGAATAGGGGCTAAGCGATGGTGGTGTCTCTTGATTGCCGACACGGAGAGTAGGGCGACTGTGATAGTCGCCGGGCACTCCGTGCCCATTGCTGGGCGGATCTGATTGAAGCGGGAGTTTTGGCGACCGGATGCGGCGACCGGGTGCGGCGGCTGCTGGTGACGAGGATGGGTTGGTAGTAAATACTTCGCCGCGTTCAACGACGAGGAAGTGGTGACAGCTCAGTTTTGATGTTTTTTGGGGTGTTGCGATCACAGCAGATTTGACCCGCTGGGACGATGTGTGGGAAACTTAGAGGTCAGGC